>CALHJX010000270.1:0-7650 GCA_938033385.1 uncultured Collinsella sp.
CGGCCTTGGCGCGTAGGCTGTTAGGGGCGACGCGCGCCGTGGTCGCGCATCCCGCAACCTGGCGCATCTCCTGCGTGGTCGCGGCGCCACCTAGGTGCTCCTCGATATTGGGCTCAACGGGCTCGTAGGCGCCGGTAGGGTAGTCGACAGCGGCATGCGTACCCTTAATTGCTTCGGCGCTGGCGGAGATAAAGTGGCGATAGACCTGCGAGGACACAACAGTGATGACTGAACTCACGGCGGCACCAATCACCGAGCCGGCGATGCCGATCTTGGAAGCAAGCGCGACGCTCGTGGCGGCAGCTGCGGCGCCGGCGATGATTTGGGGAATGGAAATGTCGTCGAACAGGCCCTTTTTGGGCGCGATGGCCATGGTCTGTCCGATGGAATGGTTTTCGTGAACGCCGTTGTTGAGCGCGGCCGGTGTCATGACGCGCGTACGCGGCGCGTCGGTGTACTTGGTTGTCATACGGGGTCCTCCCGGTGTAAATCTGCTTCGTTTCGTGTAGCCATCAGGGTACCCACCAGATGTGAATCGTACGTGACATTTAACAGATACCATCAACTCATCAATAGCTCACCAAGTTGGTGGGATGCGGTTGCACCCGGCGGTTGAACTACAATAGGGCTTGCTAATTGTTGTGAATGGCGTCTACGCACGGGAGCATTCTTATGAATCTTCACCTTTCTCAGTCTGATGGCTTTTTGCGTGTGGCGGCGGCGTCGCCGCAGATTCGCGTTGCCGATGTCGAGGGCAATGCCGAGGCTGCGCTGGCGGCTGTTCGCGATGCTGCCGAGCGTGGCGTTCGTGCGTTGGTGTTGCCCGAGCTTAATCTGACTGGCTATACCGCAGCCGATCTGTTCCATAACCGTACATTACTGCATGCCTGCGAGACCGCACTGGCACATATTCTCGATGAAACCCGCGAGCTGCCGATTGTCTTTACCGTCGGCCTTCCCGTTGCAGTTGCCGAGAATATCTACAACTGCGCCGCCGTGTGCTGCGCGGGCGAGCTTTTGGGCCTCACGGCCAAGAAGTATCTGCCCAACTATGGCGAGTTCTATGAGCGTCGTTGGTTTGCTCCGGCGCCCGCAGGTCCTGTGTGGGTCGAGTTTGCCGGTCAGGGTCCGGTCCCGCTGGGTTCGGGGCTTGTCTACCGTTGCTGTGATGAGGGCGCCGAGGACCTGGTGCTGGGCGTTGAGGTTTGCGAGGACCTGTGGGTGCCGGCGCCCCCTTCGACCGAGATGGCGCTTGCCGGCGCGACGGTGATCCTCAACCCGTCGGCCTCGGACGAGATCATCGGCAAGGCGGATTACCGCCGCAGCCTCATCTCAAATCAGAGTGCACGTCTGTACTGCGCCTATGCCTACGCGGACGCGAGCGAGGGCGAGTCCACGACCGACATGGTCTTTGCGGGCGAGAACCTCGTCTACGAAAACGGCTCCAAACTCGCTGCGACCAAACTGCTTACCTGCGATATGGCCGTCGCCGACGTTGACCTTGACCGCCTGGTTGCCGAGCGCCGCCGCTCGACGACGTGGACGCGCGCGGACGATGCGCCGGAGGCCACGACCGTTGAGTTCTCTTTTGAGGGCACGCTCTCCGAGGCTCCCGTCCTGCGCAACGCCTGCGATATCGACCGCGTCTTTCCCCGTGCGCCCTTTGTGCCGGCCGACCATGGCGACCTGGCCGAGCGTTGCGAGACCATCCTCGACCTGCAGACTGCTGGCCTCAAGACTCGCCTTGCCCACACGGGCACCAAGGCTGCGGTCATCGGCCTTTCGGGTGGCTTGGACTCCACGCTGGCACTGCTTGTGACCGTGCGTGCCTTCGATGCGCTGGGGCTGCCGCGCACGGGTATCACGGCGGTTTCCATGCCCGGCTTTGGCACGACGCATCGTACCAAGTCGAATGCCGAGTCGCTTGCCCGCGACCTGGGCGTGAGCTTTCGCGAGGTTTCGATTCACGCGGCTGTGGAGCAGCACTTCAGGGACATTGAGCACGATCCGGCCGTCCAAGACGTGACCTACGAGAACAGCCAGGCTCGCGAGCGTACGCAGATTCTGATGGATCTGGCCAACCAGGCTGGCGGTTTTGTCATCGGCACGGGTGACCTGTCGGAGCTGGCGCTCGGCTGGGCTACCTATAACGGCGACCACATGAGTATGTACGCCGTCAACGCGAGCGTGCCCAAGACGCTCGTGCGTCACTTGGTGCGCTATGCTGCCGATGTCTTTGGCGGATGTATTGCCGAGGTCTTGCTCGATATCCTCGATACACCGGTGTCCCCCGAGCTTCTGCCGCCCACGGGCGACGGTGAGATTGCGCAGAAGACCGAGGATTTGGTGGGCCCGTACGAGCTACACGACTACTTCCTCTACTACCTGCTGCGTTTTGGCTTTGAGCCGGGCAAGATCTACCGCATGGCGCTCAAGAGCTTCGAGGGCGTCTACGACGCCAAGACCGTCCACACGTGGCTGCGTACGTTCTATCGTCGCTTTTTTGCCCAGCAGTTTAAGCGCAGCTGCCTGCCCGATGGTCCCAAGGTGGGCTCGGTGACGCTCAGCCCGCGCGGCGATTGGCGTATGCCGAGTGACGCCAGCTCGCGCTTGTGGCTTGCGCAGATTGACGCGCTCAATCCAATTGACTAAGGTTGGCTAAATTGAACCAATATGGGGGTTGCAAGCGTTACACTTTTGCAATCTGATGGCCCGTATCGCGCGGCGCTCTTGTCGGAGCGCCGCGTTTTTTATATCGAAAGGTGGCACCATGCAGGCATCGCAGCGTCTCGACCGCTTTGGCGCGGAGGTCTTCGCCTCGCTCAACAACAAACTGCTCGCGCTGAAGGCTCAGGGCAAGACCATTTACAACATGAGCGTGGGCACGCCCGACTTTAAGCCGTACGACCACGTGGTCGAGGCGCTCACGCAAGCAGCCCAAGATCCCGAGATGTGGAAGTATGCCCTGCGCGACTTGCCCGAACTCAAGCAAGCCGTGTGCGATTACTATGAGCGTCGCTTTGGCGTTTCGGGCATTACGCCGTCCATGGTGCAGTCGTGCAACGGCACGCAGGAGGGTGTGGGTCATTTGGGCCTGGCTCTGCTCGATCCGGGCGATACCATTCTGGTTCCCGATCCGTGCTACCCGGTCTTTGAGGCGGGTGCCAAGATTGCCGATGCCAAGCTCGAGTACTATCCGCTGGTTGCCGAGCATAATTATCTGCCCTACGTGGCAGGCATTGATCCCGAGGTTGCCGATCGTGCCAAGTATATGATCGTGTCGCTGCCCGCGAACCCGGTCGGCTCGGTGGGCACGCCCGAGGTCTACGAGGAGATCATCGCTTTTGCCCGCGAG
This sequence comes from uncultured Collinsella sp., assembly GCA_938033385.1. Taxonomy (GTDB): domain Bacteria; phylum Actinomycetota; class Coriobacteriia; order Coriobacteriales; family Coriobacteriaceae; genus Collinsella. Next base: position 3,356 of record CALHJX010000270.1, read on the forward strand.
CACGACCTGCTCATCGTCCATGACAACGCATACTCCGACATCGTGTTCGACGGCGAGCCGGGCGGCAGCTTCTTGCAGTATCCCGGCGCGCTCGAGGTAGGCGTTGAGTTCTTCTCGCTCTCCAAGTCGTTTAACGTCACCGGTGCGCGTATCGGCTTTTTGGTCGGCCGCGAGGACGTGGTCTCTGCCTTTGCCAAGCTGCGCGGCCAGATCGACTTTGGTATGTTCTTCCCGATCCAGAAGGCTGCTATCGCCTGCCTGAACGGTCCGCGCGATGAGGTCGAGGCGCAGCGTCTGAAGTACCAGGAGCGCCGCGATGCCCTGTGCGACGGTCTCGAGGGCCTGGGCTGGGAACGCCCCAACGCGCATGGATCTATGTTTGTGTGGGCCAAGCTTCCCGGTGGTCGCACCGATTCCATGGCGTTTTGCGAGGAGCTCATGGAGAAGGCCGGCGTTGTGGTGACGCCGGGTGCGAGCTTTGGTCCTTCGGGCGAGGGGCACGTGCGCATGGCGCTGGTCCTGCCGCCCGACCAGATCGCTTTGGCTGTCGAGGCCATTCGCGAGGCGGGCCTGTATTAGAAAGCTTTTTGGCTCGTCAATAGCTCGAAACCGATTTCGTGCAGTTATTTTACGAATCCTGCAAATAATTTCGGTAAACGGTCGATATTTGCCTGCGAATAGGAGCATAATCAAAGTCCCGATTGGATGTATTGGGATTACGACAAGCCGCTCGGGTCGTTCCCGGGCGGCTTGCTTGTGGAGAGAGATGGGAGTTTCTAATGGTTAACGAGAAGAAGGTCGCTATTGTCGGCTGCGGTTTCGTCGGTTCGTCTTCGGCGTTCGCGCTGATGCAGAGTGGTCTGTTCTCCGAGATGGTCCTCATCGACGTGGACAAGAACCGCGCCGAGGGCGAGGCTCTGGATATCGCGCACGGCATGACGTTTGCCGAGCCGATGAAGATCTACGCCGGCGATTATTCCGATGTCGCCGACGCCGCCATGATCGTCGTCACCGCTGGTGCTGCCCAGAAGCCCGGTGAGACCCGCCTGGACCTGGTCAACAAGAACGTCAACATCTTTAAGTCCATTATCCCCGAGATTAAGAAGTCCGGCTTCGACGGCATCCTGCTCATCGTCTCCAACCCGGTCGATGTTCTGACCTACGCCGCCATCAAGATGTCCGGCCTGCCCGAGGGCCACGTCATCGGTTCCGGCACCGTGCTCGACACCGGCCGTCTGCAGCAGATGCTTGGTGCCCACGTTGAGGTTGACCCGCGCGATGTCCAGGCCTATGTCATGGGCGAGCACGGCGACTCCGAGTTTGTCGCTTGGTCCAGCGCTCAGGTTGCCGGCGTTCCGCTGAACACCTTCTGCGAGCTTCACGGCCACCTGGAGCACGAAGCCGCCGAGAAGCGTATCGCCGAGGACGTCAAGAACTCCGCCTACACCATCATCGAGAAGAAGCACGCTACCTACTACGGCGTCGCCATGGCCGTCAAGCGCATCTGCACCGCCGTTATGCGCGATGAGCAGACCGTTCTGCCCGTCTCCTCGCTCATGGTGGGCGAGTATGGCCTGTCCGATCTTGCCATCTCCATGCCGACCGTTGTTGGCCGCGACGGCGTTGTCTGCCGCGTCCCCGTGCCGCTGAACGATGACGAGCAGCATGAGCTTACCGCCTCCGCCAAGGCCCTCAAGGACATCATCGACAGCGTCGACTTCTCCTGCTAAATCAAGCTCGTTAAAGTGAAGAGCTACAATGAAGGCGCCTGGGCCCACACGGCCCGGGCGCCTTTTTGGTGCAAAGTAATCTGACCCCAATGCACCATTCCCAATGCGCCATAGTTGATGGGAGGGCTATGTCGGATTCGTCTAATTTTTTGACCTATGCCCAGACGGCGTTTGATCCGTTTGAGGAACGGCCGTTCTGCGCGGTGGATAGCCTGGTCTTTGCGTGGTTGTCCTATTTGCGTTTGCCGGGTGATATGGCGGAGCTGACGAACTGGCAGGGCCTAGACGTACGCGAGCTGCTGCGTGCCGAGTGCTACCGGGACATGATTGACGACTTGTGGGACCCAGAGGGGAGCAGGGCCTTGTTGGAGGCCGTGGCAGCAAGCCCTCGCTACCGTGGCGTGCACGTTTGCGGCTATCGTGCCGTGAGCGATGTGGTGGCGACAGAGCAGTTTGCAGCCATGGCGTTCCGGTTTCCGGTGGGGTTTAGTTATCTTTCCTTCCGGGGGACCGACAGCACGATTGTGGGCTGGAAAGAGGACTTTAACATGGCGTTCCGGTGTCCTGTGCCGGCCCAGGAATCCGCGGCGCGTTATGTGGACGAGGCGGCGGATGCGATTGACGGGCCGTTTTTGTGCGGAGGTCATTCAAAGGGTGGAAACCTTGCAGTGTACGGCGCGGCGATGTGCTCCGATGGCGCCCGTGAGCGAATCGTACGGGCATATTCCCATGATGGTCCGGGGTTCGTCGAGGAGTTTCTGAACGGCAACGCCTTTGCCGATCTTTCCGGTCGAATCGACAAGACGCTACCTCGGTCGTCGATCTTTGGCATGATGTTCGAGACACAGGAGGACTATGCCATCGTTGAGAGCACCGAGTTCAGCCTGCTGCAGCACAATCCCTTTAGCTGGGTGGTTGATGGTCGCGACTTCGTGTACTGTGAGCGCCTGTCCGCCGGTGCTCGATACGTTGATGGCTCCATTCGCGAGATGCTGCTTGCAGTGTCACCTAGCGAGCGCGAGCGTTTTGTAGATGCGTTGTTCTCCGTGTTTGAGGCTACGGGTGCTGAGCGGTTTGCGGATATCGCTGGGAATCTGCGCGAGAGCCTGCCCGTGATGCTCCAGGCTGCGCAAGGCTTTGACAAGGATACGCGACGCTTTGTCTCGCAGACCATCGTTGCGATTCTTAAGTGTGCACTGCTGCCCAGGCGTCCAGAGTTCAGCGTGCCTTCTAGTGGTAAGAGCCTGGCAGAACAGCTCGAGGCTTGGCAGTCCGAGCTCCTGCGCTAACCATTGGCGCAAAGCAACCTGTCCCCGATGCACCAATCTTCGATGCGCCTGGGGCAGGCTCGACCGCTATACTGGTTCGTGCCGAAATCGATCTAGAACGGAATGCCGTATATGAAAATCAATCACGCGATCCTGCATATCCTGGACTTTGACTCTGCCGTCAACGTCATGAGCCAGCGCGAGCTCGATATCGAGAGCCGTACCGTGCGCAACTTCGTGACCACGCATCTGCGCCGCGCTCGTACTTCGGCCGACAACAAGCGTGCCACGTTTGCCGAGAACTCCGCATTCGGCGGCGAGCTCAAGGGCTATTTCTTTGGTGAGCGTGAGTTCGTGGACCTGTCTCAGCAGATTGCGGAGTTCATCTCTTCCGAACTTACTAAGGCCGAGAAAGCCGAGTCCACTGACGTGCTTGTGGCGGACTTTGATGACGATGAGGATGCCCGCTGGTTTGCCGTGATGCTGCTGGGCTCCAAGCAGGCTTTTATGCACGAAGTGGGCCGCGAGGAGGGGGAGGTGCGCAACGATATCGCGCGCCACTACGCCATTCTGCCGAACCCTTCGCAAAAGGTGCCGAGCTATGCCATCGTGCGTGCGAGCACCATGGAGATCGGCTATGTGGACAAGAAGCGCAAGATTGCCGGCGAGGACCGTATGCTTATCCCCGATGGCCTGCTTCAGTGTGACACGGGCGTATCGGGCAAGGAGGTCATCGACACCGTGACGCGTGTGGTCGAGGAGGTCGCCGAGGAGCACGGTGCCAATACGGCCGTAGCGCTCGCTAAGGTTAAGGCTGCCGTTGCCGAGAAGGTTGAGGATGACGAGGAGCTGCCGCCTTGGGATATTGTCGATGAGGTCTTTGAGGACGAGCCGGTCATCAAGGAGAGCGTGCGTGCGGCGCTGACCGAGGAGAAGGTGCCTGAGCGCGTTCCCGTGGAGCGCAAGCAAGTTGAGCGTGCGGCCGTGCGTAATCACAAGATCCGTACCGACACGGGTATCGAGATCAGCTTCCCGGCCGAGATGGGTTCGAACTCCGAGTACATTGAGTTCGTCAATGAGCCCAACGGCCTCATCTCTATCGAGCTCAAGAACATCGGGTCAATTGAGAATCGATAAACTGCGCTTGGACGCTGCAAAAAAGGCCGAAGCCCCGGATGAGGGCTTCGGCCTTTTTACTTGGGGCTTAATTACGCTACTGGTTGAGCATACGTCAGACACTATGACCCAATCCAGGGGCACGGAAACGACAGGAGCCCCCGCTCGTGACCGCGGGTCG
>CALHJX010000271.1:0-2577 GCA_938033385.1 uncultured Collinsella sp.
AGCCGTGTTGGTAACGTTTTACCGACTTGTCAAATACCCCTCATTTATAATGCGTCTGCAAAATGACTAATTGCTTTGACCTGCTGAAACACTATATGTTGTGTTTGACCTAAAAAAAGAATACAGGATATAGATGCATCTTTGTCGTATGATAGATGGCGGACAGAGAACGAAGACCTTAATTGCCTCTTTTGAACGTGTCCTTGAGCTGCTTGATCGGCTCCTGGGAATGTCCGCATAGAGGCTTATGGTTTATCGAGAACACAGATTGCGCGACGGCGCCGCAAGACAGGGGCAAGCCCTGCCGGGCATCGTTTGGCTCTGAAGCGCAATGAGGCTACGACGCGAAAGAGGCAAGAGGATGAAGATCATCAAGCGCAGCGGCACCGAGGTTGTCTTTGACATCGACAAGATCGTCAATGCCATCCGCGCCGCCAACTTGGAGGTCGAGGAGAGCTCTCGTCTAACCGACCGCCAGGTGGTTTATGCGGCGCAAAACGTCGCCGAGGCATGCGAGAACGCGGGCCACACCGTTTCGGTCGAGGAGATCCAGGATTTGGTCGAGGACGAGATTATGCGTCTCGACTGCTACGAGGTTGCCCGCCACTACATCATCTATCGCTATGTTCAGAGCCTGAAGCGCCAGAAGAACACGACCGACGACAAGATTCTGTCGCTGATCGAGTGCAACAACGAAGAGGTCAAGCAGGAGAACTCCAATAAGAACCCGACCGTCAATTCCGTTCAGCGTGACTACATGGCCGGCGAGATCTCCAAGGACCTGACTCAGCGTGTGCTGCTGCCCCAGGAGATTGTGGATGCTCACAATGAGGGCCTGATTCACTTCCATGATTCGGACTACTTTGCCCAGCACATGCATAACTGCGACCTGGTGAACCTGGAGGATATGCTCCAGAACGGTACTGTTATCTCGGGCACATTGATCGAAAAACCGCACAGCTTCTCGACTGCCTGCAATATTGCGACGCAGATTATCGCCCAGGTTGCTTCCTCCCAGTACGGCGGCCAGTCCATCTCGCTGACCCATCTCGCCCCGTTCGTTGAGGTGAGCCGTCAAAAGATTCGTGGCGAGGTCGCCCGCGAGCTCGAGGAGCTCGGCGTTTCCGCATCTCCCGAAAAGGTCCGCGAGGTTGTTGAGGACCGCTTGCGTGACGAGATCCGTCGCGGTGTCCAGACGATTCAGTATCAGGTCGTGACCCTTATGACCACCAATGGTCAGGCGCCGTTCGTGACGGTCTTCATGTATCTTAATGAGGCCCGTACGCCCCAGGAGAAGCATGACCTTGCCATGATTGTGGAGGAGACGCTTCGTCAGCGCTATGAGGGCGTTAAGAACGAGGCCGGCGTGTGGATTACCCCGGCATTCCCCAAGCTTATCTATGTACTCGAGGACGATAACGTTCACGAGGATTCCCCGTACTTCTACCTGACCCAGCTGGCTGCCAAGTGCACCGCCAAGCGCATGGTGCCCGATTACATCTCCGAGAAGAAGATGCGCGAGCTCAAGCTGTCTAAGGGCGAGACTGCCGGCAACGGCGATTGCTACACCTGCATGGGTTGCCGCAGTTTCCTGACGCCCGACCGTTCGGGCAACGGTTTTAACAACGTTGCCAACGCGCTGAACTACGACCCGAACAAGCCCAAGTACTATGGTCGCTTTAACCAGGGCGTTGTGACCATCAACCTGCCTGATGTCGCACTGAGCTCGCACCAGGATATGGACAAGTTCTGGAAGATCTTCGATGAGCGCCTTGAGCTGTGCCACCGTGCCCTGCTGTGCCGTCATGAGCGCCTGATGGGTACACTTTCTGACGCCGCGCCGATTCTTTGGCAATACGGCGCCCTGGCGCGTCTGAAGAAGGGCGAGACGATCGACAAGCTGCTCGTGGGCGGATACTCTACGATCAGCCTGGGCTATGCCGGCCTGTATGAGTGCGTTAAGTACATGACGGGTCACAGCCACACCGAGAAGGAGGGCACGCCGTTTGCCATGGCCGTCATGCAGCACATGAACGACAAGTGCGCCGAGTGGAAGGCCGAAAGCGATATCGACTTCTCGCTGTACGGCACCCCGCTTGAGTCGACGACCTACAAGTTTGCCAAGTGCCTGCAGCGCCGTTTTGGCATTATCCCGGGCGTGACGGACAAGGGCTACATTACCAACAGCTATCACGTCCATGTGTCCGAGGAGATCGACGCATTCGACAAGCTCAAGTTCGAGGGTATGTTCCAGCAGCTTTCGCCGGGCGGTGCCATCTCCTACGTCGAGGTTCCCAACATGCAGGACAACCTCAAGGCTGTCATTCGCGTGATGCAGTACATCTACGACAACATCATGTACGCCGAACTCAACACCAAGAGCGACTACTGCCAGGTGTGCGGCTACGATGGTGAGATCAAGATTGTCGAGGACGATGGCAAGCTGGTGTGGGAGTGCCCCAATTGCGGCAATCGTGACCAGGAGAAGATGAACGTCGCCCGTCGTACGTGCGGCTACATCGGTACCCAGTTCTGGAACCAGGGTCGAACCGAGGAGATCCGCGACCGCGTGCTGCA
>CALHJX010000272.1:0-1746 GCA_938033385.1 uncultured Collinsella sp.
CGCATTTGGACAATCTGACGTTCAATTTCAAGGGCGCGACCGAAAGGTCAGCGCCCTTTCATTTCACGTCACCTTGTCTCAAATGCGACCCGCTCGCTCATTTATGCTCTACCTGCGGTGTTTCCGTTCTTGGGAGATTTGTCGCTTCTTGCTTGCGTCAATGTATGATTATCTACTGCATTAAACGGAATTCGATGTTCTTGAGGGTAGGGGATTTCTTTGGGTCGTGGCGCGGATATGACGCCGCCTTTGCGTTGGCGGTTGGGTGTTGCTGGTGGGGTGGCGCTGGTTGTGCTGCTTGTTGACCAGCTGACCAAGCTTGCGGTTCGTGCCGTGGGCGATGCTCTGCATATGACTATTATCCCCGGTGTGATCGATTTTGTGTTTGTCCGCAATATCGGTGCTGCCTTTAGCATGGGCGAGGGGCATGGCATAGCGTTTGCTGTGCTGGCGCTTGCGGTTATTGTTGCTATTGCTGTGTACCTGGTTCGTGCGCCTCAGCTAGCCCGCCTAGAGGTTGTGGGCATGGCCATGGTTGCGGGCGGCGCCATCGGCAACGCGATCGATCGCCTTGTCTTTGGGTTCGTGACCGATTTCATTGCCACCACGTTCATCGACTTTCCCGTCTTTAACGTTGCCGATATCGGCATTACGGTCGGTGTTGTGCTGGCGCTCATTGGTTACATGTTCTTGAGTCCCGCTGCTCGCGAGGTCGATGCGACCGCTGAGCTCAACGCCCGCGACGAGGCCTGCGCAAAACGCAAAGCCAAGCAGCGTGGGGAGCGTGCCCGCAAGATTCGCGAAAGGAATGAGCGTTAATGGCCGACATCCATATTCTTGTTGCCGACGATTGCTCTGGCCAGCGTCTCGACGCCTTTCTGGGTGCCAACGACGGCTGTCCCACGCGCTCTGCCTGCGCGCATCTGATCGAGGGCGGCGCAGTAATCGTGAACGGCGAGACCTGTCTGTCAAAAAAGTATGCCGTACGCGTCGGTGACCGCATCTCGGTTGACTTGCCCGAGCCTCACGATCCCACCGATGTGATTCCCGAGGCCATTCCCCTCGATATCCGCTACGAGGACGACTACCTTATCGTGCTCTCCAAGCAGCGGGGCCTGGTGTGCCATCCTGCGCATGGTCATGAGAGCGGTACGCTCGCGAATGCCCTGGTCTATCACTGTGGTATCGACCATCTGGGCACCGTGCAGGGCGAGGATCGCCCCGGTATCGTGCATCGTTTGGATCGCGATACCTCGGGTCTCATGCTTGCGGCAAAGGACGACGACACCCAGCGCGCGCTCCAAAATCTTATCCGTACGCGCACACTCGACCGCCGCTACATTACGCTCGTTCACGGTCATATCGCTATGGATGAGGGCACCATTAACACTGGCATTGCCCGTTCTACGCGTGACCGTGTCAAGATGGCGGTTTCTGACGATCCTTTCGCGCGCCAGGCCATTACGACCTTTAAGGTCCTCGAGCGCTTCGATTCCATGCGTTTTGACGACGGCTATACGCTCGTCGAGTGCCACCTGTTTACGGGCCGCACACATCAGATTCGCGTGCATATGCGCCATATCAACCACGCCTGCGTGGGCGATCCACTCTACGGCAAGTGCGATGCACGCGCCGATCAGGGCCTGACCAGGCAATTCCTTCATTCCTGGCGCGTTGCGTTCGATCATCCCGTGACGGGGAAGCGCATTGAGTGCCGCGACGAGCTGCCGTGGGATCTCGCTGCGG
>CALHJX010000273.1:0-4835 GCA_938033385.1 uncultured Collinsella sp.
GGTGATGGCCTTGGAGAAGAACGCAAAGCGCTCGCCGTCGTCAAAGAAGCCGTACGGATAGTCGCGCGCAAAGTAGCGCTCGTTGTCGATGAACATATAGGTGACGCCGTCGCGCTCGAGCTTCTCGAGCCCGCAGTACTCGTTGCGCCAGCCCAGGCTCACGTAAAAGTCGGAGAAGTGCTCCATCTGCGCCTTGTACTCGTCCTTGATGGTGGCGTACTTGGGCACCATCACGATGACCTCGGCGCCGGCGCGCACAAGCGCCGCAGGCAGCGAGCCCGCCACGTCGCCCAGGCCACCGGTCTTTACAAACGGTGCGCACTCGGCCGAGGCAAACACGATCTGCATCTTTTTGCTGGAATCTGCCATATTGTCTCCCATGTTGTAATTCGAGAATAGCCGCCTGGCGCTAACCGGACGGCTATTCTACATGTTACGAGCGATGTTGCGGTGCCAACGTTAACGTACGATGGTGGTGTCGGAAGTTAACGGAGCCTTGCCCAGCACCAGGATGTTCTCGGGCGTGCCGCGAAGCTCGGTGTTGGTGGGAACCACGTTGTTCTTGTCCAGGATGGCGTTCTCGACGCGGGCGCCGCTCTTGATGATGCAGCTCTGGTTGATGATCGAGTTGGTCACCGAGGCTCCCTCCTCGACCACGACGCCGCGCGACAGGATGGAGTTGCGCACGGTGCCCTTGATGATGCAGCCGGCCGAGATGATCGAGTTGCACGCGTGGCTGCCGGTCGCATAGCGCGAAGGCGGCACGTCGTGGGCCTTGGTCAGGATCGGGCGCTCGGGGTCAAAGAGCTGGTCGGCCACGGTCTGGTCGAGCAGGTCCATGCTGCGGCGATACAGCGACTTCTCGCTAAACACGCCCACGACCTCGCCCTTGTACTCGTAGCTGCACACGTCGATGTTGCCAAAGTCGCCCTGGAGTGCCTCGAGCAGGTCCAGATAGTCGGCGGCCTGGTAGTGGTCGATGATCTCGAGCAGCGTCTCGCGGTTGACGATGCAGCAGTCCATAGAGGCGTTCTCGCCGTACACGACGCCGGCGCTCACGCCCGCCAGGCGGCCGTTCTCGTTAATCTCGAGCTTGGTCTCGTCATCGACGTTGCGCGTGGCCTTGCAGTACACCACGGTCATCTGGGCACCGGAGTTCTCGTGCGCGTCGATGATGGTGTTGAGGTCCATGTTAAAGATGATGTTGGTGCCCATCATCACAACATAGGGCTTGTCCGAGCGCTGGAACAGCGTCTTGTTGGAGATGATGTCGCGCAGCAGGAAGCGCATGCCGCCCTTGGTGGTGCCATACGCGTTGCCGGGCACCATGAACAGGCCGCCCTTCTTGCGGTCCAGGCCCCAGTCCTTGCCAGAGCCCACGTGGTCGATCAACGAGCGGTAGTTGCCCGGCATGACGACGCCGACGGTCTTAATGCCGGCATTCATCATGTTGGACAGCGGAAAGTCGATCAGGCGGTAGCGGCCCAAAAACGGAACGGACGCGATGGGGCGGTCCTTGAGCAGCACGCTGCCGTAGGTCGAAGAGTAGTTAGCGGTGATATAACCGATGGCCTTGCGATTGATCATCGGATCATTCCCCCTTCCCGATAACGACGTCATTTCCAACGACGGCCGTATCCTTGGTGGTATCGACAGAGCCGAGCTTCACGCCCTCTTCGACCGTGGAGTTCTCGCCCAAAATAGCGCGGCAGATGTGCGCGCCGCTCTTAACGTGCGCACCAGGCAGCAGCACGGAGTCCTCGACCACGGCGCGCTCCTCGATGATGACATCGGTCGAAAGGATCGAGTGGCGAGCGGTGCCGTAGATCTTGCAGCCGTTGGAGACCAGGCAGTCGTCCAGGCGGCCGTCCGGGCCAATGTAGTGCGGCGGACGCGTGGTGATGTTGGACATGATGGGGAAGTTCTTGTCAAACAGGTCGAACTCGGGGTTGTTGCCCAGCAGGTCCATCGAGGTCTCGTGGAAGCTGGCGATGGTGCCGACGTCCTTCCAAAAGCCGTGGAACTCGTAGCTGTACAGGCGCTTGCCCTCGCCGAGCAGCTTGGGGATGATGTCCTTGCCAAAGTCGTGGCTCGAGCGCTGGTCCAGGGCGTCCGCCTCGAGCGCCTCGATCAGGACGTCGGCCGAGAAGATGTAGATGCCCATGGACGCGAGGTTCGAATCAGGCTTCTCGGGCTTCTCGGTGAACTTGGTGATGCGGCCGTCCTCGGGGTCGGTGGTTAGGATGCCAAAGCGGCTGGCCTCCTCCCACGGCACGGGCATAACGCTCACGGTGAGGTCGGCGTTGTTCTCAATGTGCGTCTTGAGCATCTTGCGGTAGTCCATGCGATACAGGTGATCGCCCGAAAGAATCAGGACGTACTTGGGGTCGTTGGCCTTGATGTAGTCGAGGTTCTGCGTAATGGCGTCGGCCGTGCCCGCATACCAGGCACCGCCGGCCTGCGTCTCGTACGGCGGCAGAATCGACACGCCGCCGTCACGGCTGTCCAGATCCCAAGCCTCGCCGGAGCCCACGTAGGCATGCAGCAGGTAGGGACGGTACTGCGTCAGAACGCCCACCGTGTCGATGCCCGAGTTGGAGCAGTTGGACAGCGAAAAGTCGATAATGCGGAACTTGCCACCAAAGCTAACCGCCGGCTTAGCGATCTTTTGGGTGAGTGCCCCCAATCGGCTGCCCTGTCCTCCTGCGAGGAGCATCGCGATGCATTCTTTCTTACTCATCGATTTCTCCTTCTGTCATCGATGTTCTTAAACCCATTAGCGACGGGCGCAGCGCAACGTTGCGCCCGTCGAGTAATGCCGTGCTGGCATGAGGGAACTCGCGCGCCTTTACGCGTGCCAGATCTCGTCGCGGTACTCGCGAATGGTGCGGTCGCTCGAGAACCAGCCGGAGGAGGCGGTGTTGAGCAGCGCCTTGCGGTTCCAGGTCTCCTGGTCGCCATAGCTGCCCGTGAGCGCCTCCCAGGCGTCGACGTAGCTGCGGAAATCGGCCATGACAAGGTCGGGGTCGTTGTTGTTCATGAGCTCGTTGTAGATGCTCTCGAAGTTGCCCGAAAGACCCGCAAAGGTGTTGTCCTTGAGCTCGTCCATCACGCGGCCCAGACGCTCGCGGTCGCCGTTGAGGGTATCCCACGCAAAGTAGCTGTTGGATGCCCAGAGCTGTTCGACCTCGGGAGCGGTCAGGCCAAAGATGGCCTCGTTCTCGCGGCCGGCCAGGTCGGCGATCTCGATGTTGGCGCCGTCGAGGGTGCCCAGCGTAATGGCGCCGTTCATCATGAGCTTCATGTTGGACGTGCCCGACGCCTCCTTGCCGGCCGTGGAGATCTGCTCCGAGATCTCGGCGGCGGGGTAGATGAGCTGGGCGTTGCTCACGCGGAAGTTGGGGATAAAGCAGACCTTCATGACCTCGTTGACGCGGGCGTCGTTGTTGATGACCTCGGCCACGGAGTTAATGAGGCGGATGGTCTCCTTGGCAAAGGTGTAGCTCGAGGCAGCCTTGCCGCTAAAGATGAAGGTCGTCGGCGTCACGTGGAAGTTGGGGTCGGCGATGCGACGGTTGTAGATGTCCATCACCTTCATGATGTTCATGAGCTGGCGCTTGTAAGCGTGGAAGCGCTTAACCTGAACATCGAAGACGGTGTTGGGGTCAATGACCAGACCGGTCTCGGCCTTAACGTAGGCAGCCAGACGCTCCTTGTTGGCGCGCTTGGAGGCACCAACGGCCTTCAGGAACTCGGTGTCGTCCTTAAAACCTTTAAGCTTCTCCAACTCAAAGGCGTCCTTGAGCCAGCCGTCGCCAATGGCCTCGGTCACGAGCTTGGCGTAGGTGGGGTTGGCCTCGGCAAAGAAGCGACGGTGCGAGATGCCGTTGGTCTTGTTGTTGAACTTCTCGGGCGTTAAGGCATAGAAGTCCTTGAGCACGATGTTCTTGATGATGTCGGAGTGGATCTTTGCCACGCCGTTGACGCTGTGGCTGCAGATCACGGACAGGTTGGCCATGCGAATCTCGCCGTCCCACAGAATGGCGGTCTGGCGCAGACGCTCCTGCCAGCCCTCCTGCGTGGTGTCGAACGACTCGTGCCAACGACGGCTGATCTCGTCGATGATCTGGTACACGCGGGGGAGGAGCTTGGAGAACGTGCCGATGGGCCACTTCTCCAGAGCCTCGGGCAGGATGGTGTGGTTGGTGTAGCTCACGACCTGCGTCACGATGTTCCAGGCGTCATCCCACTCGAGCTTCTTCTCGTCGATGAGGATGCGCATGAGCTCGGGGCCGCACATGGCAGGGTGCGTGTCGTTGGTGTGGATGGCCACAAACTGCGGCAGCAGCTCCCAGTTAGCGCCGTGCTCCTTCTCAAAGGTGTCGAGCAGGCTGTAGATACCTGCCGATACAAACAGGTACTCCTGCTTCAGGCGCAGAAGACGGCCGTGCTCGCCGGCGTCATTGGGGTAGAGGATGGCGCTGATGGCCTCGGCCTCGGCGCGCTCGGCGTCTGCCAGGGCGTAGTCGCCGCGGTTGAAGGCCTCCAGATCGAAGTGCTCCTCGACCGGCTCGGCGGCCCATACACGCAGCTTGTTGACGGTCTCGCCGGCATAGCCCACGACGGGGATGTCATAAGGGACGGCCAGGATATCCTGCGTGTCCACCGTGCGGTAGAACGTGCGGCCGTTCTCCTCAAAGCCCTCGACGCGGCCACCAAACTTAATGGTCACGGCCTTGTCCTGACGACGGACCTCCCAAGGATAGCCGTGGGTGAGCCACTCGTCGGTGGCCTCGACCTGGCTGCCGTTGACAATCTCCTGCTTAAACAGGCCG
>CALHJX010000274.1:0-4350 GCA_938033385.1 uncultured Collinsella sp.
TGCTGAGAGGCGGTTCCAATTCGGCGCGAAGCGATCGGCCTAACCTCTTTTATCCAATCTACATCAACGAGAGAAGCCGAACCATAGAGGCGATTGGCGATAGCATTCCTCGTGAAATGGATTATCACGCGGTGCCAGGCGTTGATGGGCTGCGCGCAATTTGGCCCATCCGCCCTGATGGACGTGAAGCCACGTGGCATATGTCGCAGCCCACGCTAAAACAGAAGCTGGACAAGGGTTTTGCCCGAGTAAGCACATATGATGAGAAGAACGATAGATACACGCTCCTTTATCTTGCCAATATTCAAGAAGACAGGCTTGCAAAAGGCGAGTTGAAAATCGTAGGCAGGCGCGATGACGGGTCTGCGATTCTCGAGGCGGTTGGCGAGGCGACTGCAATACCAACAACAGTTTGGTCGGGAGCTCAATTCTCAGCTGGAGAATATGGAAGTCGATACATCAAACGATTCCTAGGTCATCGATCTTTCAGCTTCCCGAAGTCCCTCTATGCGACCGAGCTCTCAATCGCTTCCGTCGTCGCCGACAAGCCCGATGCCCTTGTAGTCGACTTTTTCTCAGGGTCGGGCACCACAGCACATGCCGTCATGCGTCTGAACCATCAGGACGGCGGGCGCAGACGCTCCATCAGCGTCACGAATAACGAGGTCTCTGAGGACGAATCCAAAAAGCTCGCCAAGCGCGGTCTTCGCCAAGGCGACCCCGAATGGGAGGCGCTAGGCATCTGCCAGTACGTTACCAAGCCTCGCGTCACGGCGGCCATCACGGGCAAGACGCCCGAGGGTGACCCCATCAAGGGTGACTACAAGTTCACTGACGAGTTCCCCATGGCCGACGGCTTCGAGGAGAACGCCGTCTTCTTTGACCTCACCTACGAAGACCCAGACGCCGTCGAGCTGGGCGTGGCCTTCGAGGAGATCGCGCCCCTGCTCTGGCTGCGCGCTGGCTCGCGCGGCAGCATCATCAAGCACGAGCAGCCGGGCTTTGCCATGGCCGACGCCTATGCCGTCCTCTTCGACTTTGCTTCGGTCACCGCTTTCATAGACTCCGTCAAGCAGAATGCCAGCATAAGGTGCGCTTATGTGATCACGGACGACACGGCTCGATATGCCTCCGTCAAGGCACAGCTGTCCGGGGTCGACGTTGTCCGCCTGTACGAGAACTACTTGCAATCGTTCAAGATTGCCGCCGAGGATGCGGTGAGGTAAACATGAGAGTCGAACTTAAGGATTTCCAGGCCGGGGCGGTCGAGACCCTGGTGAACAAGTTGCAGTCGATGCGTCGCCGTTACGAGCAGGACGGCGAGCTGTCCTCGATATGCCTCGCATCTCCCACGGGGTCGGGTAAGACGGTCATGTGCGCGGCGACGATCGAAGCACTCTTCTTCGGAGACGACGATCTGGGCCTCATGCCCGACGAGAACGCCGTCGTTCTTTGGCTCTCGGATTCCCCGAGCCTGAACGAGCAGACGAGCGTGCGTTTCTCCAACGTGGCGGACAAGCTCGCAGACAGCATCCTCGACAGACGCCATCTGGTCACGATTACCAACGACTTCGGAGTCGCGCACGACATTCTCGAGCTGCGCCACGTCTATTTCCTCAGCAAGGACCTACTCAGCAAGAATGGACTGCTCACCAAGGGTGGTGAGGCTAACTCCGGCCGCGTGTTCTGGGACATCCTTGACCGCACCATCAGGGATCCGGAGCGTAACCTCTATCTGTTCATAGACGAGGCCCACCGCGGCCTGGGGGCCAATGCCTCGAGCGAACGCGGCACCGCGACGATCTACGCCAATCTCATTGATGGTCTAACCGGACGTGCAGCGATGCCCATCGTCGTTGGGGTCTCTGCCACGCCGCAGAGGTTCGAGGCTGCCATGGAACGGCGCGCCGACCGCGTGCGCATGCCGAAGGTCGCCGTGACCCCTCGCGAGGTCCAGGAATCGGGCCTGCTCAAGGACATTATCGAGCTGCGCGTGCCAGAGAAGGATGACCCCGTCGAGCATCAGTACCTTACCATGGCATGTGAACGCTACGCCCTCGCCTGCAGCGAGTGGGACGAGTACTGTGCCCGTGAGGGCGAGAGCCCCGTCAACCCGCTGCTGCTCATCCAAGCGGCGGACAACGTGAGCAACTCGACCCTGGCCGAGATGTGCGACCAGATCACGGGCCTGGTCCCCGGCCTTTCCGAGGCGATGTCGTTCGCCAACGTCTTCGGCGAGCATAAGGACATCGCGGCGGGAAAATACCTCATTCCCTATGTCGAGCCCGAGTTCATTCAGGACACCTCGCGCATTCGCGTGCTCTTCGCCAAGGAGGCTGTCTCCAACGGATGGGACTGCCCGCGAGCGGAGGTCATCTTCTCGCAGCGCAGGCGTTCGGACTCGACCTATATCGCACAGCTCGTGGGTCGCATGGTGCGCACCCCGCTCGCGCGGCGCATCGAATCCGATGATCTTTTGAACTCCGTCGCCTGCTACCTGCCCCAGTTCAATCCCGAGAGCACTCAGGACGTGGTCGACTACCTCATGGGCCGCAAGGACGACATGGGCGAGAGCTCCATTGGCAAACAGAACATCGTCCTCAACCCGGTGACCATCACGGCGGCTGCGCCCAAATCCGAAGCCGACTACCAACAGGAGCTCATGGCGTACGAGGAGAACGAGAAGGCCATCGAGGCGGCGCGGCAGGCACAACCCGGCTACCAGGCGCCGCTTGTCGGCATCGCGATTCAGGAGCCGTTGGACATGCAGGGAACGCAGCCCTCGCTTGCCTCTGCGGTCAGGCCCGTCGACGTCCCGGCGCCAGAAGCGGAGCTGGCGCCTCAGCCCGCAACGGGCAACTACGTTGCAGCGCCTGCCCCGCAGCAATCTGCGACACCTGAGCCGAGTTACACACAGTCCGAGCCGACCCAGCCCGCCTCGGTCGTAAAGCCCGCGCCCATGGCAAAGCCCAAGCCGCCCACCAAGCGCGAGCAGTCTTTCACGCACCAGGAGTGGCAGGGCATCCGCACAGCCTTCGATTCCATCCCCGTCCAGCGCATTCCGAAGAAGGCCAGGAACGAATTCCAGAGCCTGGTTAAGACGGCGACTCTGCTTGTCGAGACTGGCCTCGATGTCAATGCCGCGGCCGACGTGAAAAAACAGTTCGTCCAGAAGCTCAAGGGGTATATCGTTGCTAACGAGGACGAGTACCGCGAAACCAAACACGACGTTGAGGTTGCCGAGACCGTTAAGATTACGCTCGACAAGCTCAACGAGACCGAGGAGCAGGAGCAAGAGGAGGCCCGCACGGACGCTGAGGGCCTCAGAAAGGCCGCCCGCGACGCCGACATGCATTTCACTAAGGAGTTTGCGAATGAGTATCGTCGCGCCAACTTCAAGGAGCTTGGGCGGCCCGAGTGCGATCTGCGCCTTGCCGCAGCGGTGCGCACGCAGGCCATCGTTGATGCGCTCGAGGGCTGGGCGGCTCAATGCCGAAAGGAATACTTCGATAAGGTCGATGGATCTGGCGATTATGACTACCTTAACGACGCGGCAAAGCGGCGCTACGACGAGCTGGCCCGTGAAACTGAGGGCAAGCGCCTCACAAAGATAGAGTGGCCCACGTCTGCCAGCACGTCGGACGACTTCGCTAAATATCCGTGCCATATCGTGCAGAAAGAGGACGGCCTCTGCCCGCTCGACCTGAACCCGGCGGAAGACTATATCGTTAGGAACGAATTGGCAAAGAATCGCACGGTTGCCTTCTATCGCAATCCGTCGGGCAGCATGTCTGCTAAGGCGTTTTCGATTCCGTACATGTCTTCGGTGGGACGCAAGGCCCTGCATCCAGACTTCCTCTTCTTCGTGAAGGATGCAGCGGGCGTCATCAGGCCGTCCATCGTTGACCCTCATGGCGAGTTCCTCGGCGACACGCTAGCGAAGCTTAGGGGCTATGTGACCTATCTGCGCGATTATCCCGATGTGTTCAAGCAGGTACTCTTCGTCGGGGATATGGGCGAGGGCGTGTACAAGGTGCTCAACCTCTTGCGATCCGATGTGCAGGATGCCGTGATGGGCTACAGCGATGTCGACTGTAAGGCGCTCTTCTACGGCTCCTTCGCAAACGACTATCACTAGGCTCGTCGGGATCTGCCCGGCGGGCGCCTCGGATCATGTACCAGAACCGAATTAATAAGGCTCGCTAAGGCGGCCGTCCGTTAGGGGCGGTCGCCTCTCTTCAGTCTTGACCCATGATTTCCAACGTTTCGGTGGCATTCGCCGGTCGTGATCTCGTATCCGTTACGCGGGTGGCACCTCCGCTACGCCGCGTCAAGGGGCCCATGAGACCC
>CALHJX010000275.1:0-8388 GCA_938033385.1 uncultured Collinsella sp.
GGTGCCGGCCTCGCCCTGGGCGATGGCGTCGTCGTCGGCGACGATGAGCCAGTATCCGCTGGGCAGCTCGGCCACCGTGCCCGCGTTAAGGGCCACGGAAGGGACGCCGGATCTGCAAATTGCTCTGGCGAGTTTTGTCGCCAGCGCGGTCGTCATGTGTCCGTCGCCATTCATCCATTCGGCAGCCTCTTGCGCCGTCGATGCCGAGCTATCAAGCCCCACGTCATGAAGCACCGGGAGAACGGCCTGGCAAACGGCATCATTCGCCCACGTTACGTCAGTTGCAATTTTTTGGCCAGTATCGGCGTCGTCGACAACGGTCGCCGAAAAGAGCCGGTACGCGTCATACCGCGTCGCAACCGTACCGTCCACCGTAATGGCTCCAGTGCCTGCCGCGCGGGCCATCCCGGGCAACATCGCAAAAGAGAGCATTGCGACCGTAACTATTGTCGCGATAGCCAACAAGCGGCGGCAAAGCCTACTCACGGCTACCACCTCGACCTTGATCGCGATGGCGACGAGTATGCATCCATGTCGCAGCAAAACACAGCATCGAAGCACCAGCTAAATACGTCATAGTCAAACCAGCCCCGCCCGCCTCAGGTAGCGTGGTCGAATACTTGTTGATAAAAGTCGGCGGCACCTGGGAGTCATCGTCATACTTGACGACGGTGTCGAGCTGCTCATTTTTATTGTCGATAGTCACGTTAACCGTGACATTGTGCCCGACTGTGTCGTAAGTGATGTGGTCCTTGACGTTGTTCTCGGCGCCCTCGGGGACGACCTCAGAGATGGTGTAAGTGTAGGTATCGGCCTTGTTGTAGTCGACGTTGAAGGAGACATTGCCCTCGGCGTCATTAGTCACCGTCTGGAGCACCTTGCCCTCGGCATCCTTGAGCTCGAACGAGAACTGTCCCGCCTTGAAGGTGCCACCTTCAAGCACTTTCTTTGCTTTAATAACCGCAGAGCCCGTTAGGCGATTGTCGTAGATCCAGATCTCGTCCTTTTTGTCATCGCCGATGATTTCGGAGTCTTTGACGATGCTCTTCGCTTTATTGAGCTCAGTTTGATACTCCTCATCGTCAGCATTGCCCTTAAGCATGATCCACGTGGGCGCCGCCGCGGCATAGCCGTCAGGCGCTTTCGTCTCCACGAGCTGGTAGAGCACGCAATTTACCATCGCCTTGCCTTCTGCGCCAAACGAGATTTTGCCGTTGGCGTCGGTGGGGACGGCTTCAAACTTAGTCCTTGCATTCTCGATACCCACCGTTGCAACCTGGTCCATATTCACGCTGTAGAGCGTAAACTCCGCACGCTCGAGCGTCGCACCGACCTGCTGGGCGTCGTACTTGGTCATCGTGATGCCGTAGCCGTTGCCACCTGCGCTGGCAGAAGCTTTTTTAATTTCCCATGTTTGATCATCAGTCGCAGAACCGTCCTTCACACCCGTAAGCATGGCGGTATTGGAAAGAGGAACCTTGTTGCCAGGATTTCCGCTCGGGATGACCTCGTACTCGACCTTGAGGTATTTCTCATCGGGCACGTTAAGTGTCAATCTCGCACATGAGCCAGATTCGTTGTTGACCTGCTCCATCTTTGACGAATAATCCTTATCGGCCAGCTCAGACCAATCGTTGTTCACGCGCTCATAGACCTTAAGCGTCGACGGCACCAACGTGCACTTGGCATCCATGGTATCGACCAGCTCGAGAACACCAGCGCCACTCTTAAGATCGACAGCTGACTCGTTAACGAAAATGGTGTACTTGATGCGATTGCTATTGTCGACCTGTTCGCCGGTCTTCTCGATAACGTTGTTCTTAATGGTGACAGCACCACTGCCAGAGTCGAATTTCTTGCTTCCCGACTCGGCGCGCGCAGAATTGGTGAACTTCACCTCGTTCGTGGAGGTATCGAGCTCACCGCGCTTGACCGCTGTCTGATACGTAAGCTTGACATAACCGGCATAGCTTTCAAGCTTAGTCGTAGGAATAGAAAAGGTGACAGTGTTGCCATCACTCTTGACACTATCGGTGACAAGCGGTTGGCTATCAACGACCGTCTCGGCCTCGCTTCCGCGATGGAGCCCCGTATGTTTATCATAGGGATTCTGCACGAGCGTATACTTTGCGGAATTCGCAACATAGCTCATACCATCCGGAAGGCTATCAACGATATTCAGCGGTTTCACGCCCAGCTTTCCAGCTCCAAAGTATTCGAACTCGCCATTTGCGCCCTTATTACCCTTTTGGCGGTTTGCATACACCGTCCAGTCGACGATCCAGGCGCCCTTCTCATCCGAGCCGTCAACGGTATGCCAATCGAAGTTCTCAACCCAAGACACCTTCGACTCCGCTTCCGGCTTCTCGACCGCGGGCTTCGTTTCTTGGTTGACAACGTACTTGACGGGTTCGGTGAACGACCACTTTAATTTCAGGCCCGGCGCGCTGACCGACGCAAAGTTTGAGTACCAGCCCGACAGCTCTTCTGATGTGGTGTCGTAGGTGATAACGGCGTAGTCCTCTTTCTCGAGGGCGTCTTTCACTTTGTTGGTAACGATGATTTTGAGGTCGTAGTTTTCCTTTGTTTCATTACCCGGAAAGCTAGCCGTTGGATTCCAGTCGGCGCCCCGTTCCAGCACGGTATCGCCGATTTTAATGGTAATGGAGCTTTCGTCGACACCAAGTTTCTGCGACCATGCCGACTGAAACGTGTCCTTCACCGTCACCTCGTCTGGATGGACCGCATTGACGATCGCCTTCAGCGCGACCTTCGTCTCCCATGTCGCCCTGCCCGTCGTCGCCGCCTCATTGGATCTCACGAGCCTCTTGGTGATCGGCACAACACCCGTCAGCTGCGGCGTGAAACTGCCTTCATCGGTACCGGAAACGGAGCCTTCACGCTCGATGGTCGCGTTGTTGCGCACGGTGTCGTACGAGCTCGTATCGTTCATCTTGGTGTGATAAACGATGCAGTAGGTGGCGTACTTATCCTCAAGGTTGTTCGGGAACGTATAGGAAAAGAAATTATCCTTAGGTTCAAGTTTTCTTTCACAAATCTTGACTCCGCTCGCCTCCGAGTCGCCTTTGTAAACCGTAAAGTTGCCCGTATACGTCTGTTTTCCGTCCAGATTATCGGTGAACATGTATCCGCTCATGTCGGCCTTGAGCTTGCCTTGGTTGAGCTTGACCGTCCACTTGATGTCCGACGGTGTGCCCGATCCGTTGGACTTGTCAATCATGTCGTAGCCGAATGTAACAGGCTCAGCCGTAGCTGTTTTGTTGTCGCCGTCGGTTGAACCAGCCCAATTCCACATTGCCGTATTGTCAGCTTTGATCAAATCGCCGCTGTTTGCCGAAACGCCGCTCTTCAGCTCCGTTTCGTACGTGATCGTGTGGTCGCCTTGGGAAAGATTGCCCAGGCTGTCGAGGGTCGCGACCTGGCTGTCGATCTTCGGCTGGGGTTCGAGCTTCGTGCCGTCGAGTGCGAAGCTGCCTATCACAAAGTTGAAGTTGTCGCCCAGCGCGTCGGTTAACTTGACATTCGTGGCATACGACTCGACGGTGAGTTTAACGGTCCAGGTAACCTTGGCCACGCCATCTACTCCCTGGAAGAAGGTCCCCGACTTCGTCCCTGTGACTTTGCCGTCTTTGGTAGGGATATTGATCGTTCCCGCACCAGGAAACACGACAGATGCGTTGCTACCAGAACCGACATTCTTGTTTTTAAGCTGGAACGAGAAGTTTGCCGCGACATGAATGTTCGCAGGATTCCGTTCAAGCCAGCCCTTGTCAAACGTAAAGACAACCTTATTACCTTCGATCTTCCACGTGCCAGCTTGGGCGGCAGAAGATTCCGGACCCTCCATGAGGTTGCCACCTGCGTCATCAACGACGATGGTGCCTGGCAGCTCATAGACAGCGATGTTGTTCCCAGACGAAGGCGCCTTACCGCTTTTAAATTGTGCCGAAAAAGCTCCGTAGAGCTTCGAAGTAGACGTTACGGCAGTATCACCCAAAGGCTTATTATGGCTCTCATCGGTATACAGCTTGACCTCAACCGTTGCCGTATCGCCGTTGATCTCAATCGGCGTCGGCGTCGTCACATCCTCGGCGCGCACGGGGGCTGCGCCGTGAAATACTGCGGCGGTGAGGCTAATCAAAATGAAAATCAGAGCCGCCATACCCAGCGACCGCGAGCGGTGTGCGTCCATAGTTGTCCCCTAATTCCTACAACACAGTGTGGAATACGGCGAATCGTCGGATCGAACACAAACCCCAACATCAACATGAACCTGCCTAGCGCATTGCAAGAACCCATTGGGGAGCAACTTCTAAGACGGTTCGTCTATGCCACAATGCATAAAATATAATATAGATACCAGTCATGTAAACCGCAGGTAAAGAGGTCTTTTAATTTAATACCAGTTAGTATTTACCTGTTAACGGGTTTGCATTAAAGCAGTTATATTCTGTAGAATTATGTATATGTTTAAACAACTTAACTTTGACCGGAAAGCCGCTCGGAGGGATAACCGCCCCAGCTGTGGTGCAAACGAACCTGTCCACTGCACAAAAAGGGCGCCGACCGCGATGGTCGACGCCCTTTCTTGTTAGACGCTATAAAGCCCAGCGCTTATTTGTTGACCTGGCCGGCGCGAACGGCAGCCTTCTTGCGGTCGGTGGCGTTGAGCAGACGCTTGCGCAGGCGGATGTTCTTGGGAGTAATCTCGACCAGCTCGTCGTCGGCAATGTACTCCAGCGCCTCCTCCAGCGAGAAGGTGCGGGGCGGCACCAGCTGGACGGAGATATCGGAAGTCGAGGAACGCTGGTTGCCCAGGTTCTTGGTACGGGCGATGTTGACGACCATGTCGCCAGCCTTGCTGCGCTCGCCCACGATCATGCCCTCATAGCACTCGGTGCCCGGCTCAACAAACAGCTGACCGCGCTCCTGCAGCGTACCCAGGGCATAGGCAACGGCCTTCTCGGTGGTCATAGAGATCATGGCGCCGTTCTGACGGTTACCGATCTCGCCGGCGTAAGGACCATACTCCAGGAAGGTGTGGTAGAACACGCCCTCGCCGTGGGTGACGTTCATGATGCGGTTCTTAAGGCCCATGATGCCACGCGTCGGGATCTTAAACTCAAGGTGCGTCACGATGCCCGAGGTATCCATGCTCGTCATGATGCCGCCGGAGGTACCGAAGACCTCGACGACCTTGCCCGAGTACTCGTCCGGGCACTCGACGACGGCCTGCTCGACAGGCTCCAGCTTGTTGCCGTTCTCGTCCTTCTTAAACAGAACGCGGGGACGGCCGACCTGGAACTCAAAGCCCTCGCGGCGCATGGACTCCATCAGAACGGACAGGTGCAGGATGCCGCGGCCCGAGACCTCGACGCCGCTCTTGTCCTCGAGCTCCTCGATCTTCATGGTCACGTTGTTCTCGGCCTCGTTGAACAGGCGCTCCTTGAGCTGACGGGCGCCCACGATGTCGCCGTCGCGACCGACGAGCGGGGAGGTCGAAGCCTCAAAGACGATGGACAGGGTCGGCGGGTCAATCTCGATGGGCTCGAGCTCGACGGGGTTCTCGGGGTCGGTGTAGACATCGCCGATATCGGTGCGTTCAATACCCACGACAGCGGCGATATCGCCGGCGCCGACTTCCTGGCACTCGGTGCGGCCCAGGTAGTCGAAGGTAAAGAGCTGCTTGACGGTAGCGGTGGCGCTGGAGCCGTCGTTCTTCACAACCAGGATCTGGTCGCCCTGGTGAATGGCGCCGGAGTACACGCGACCGATACCGATGCGGCCGACGAAGTTGGAGTGGTCGATGGTCACGCACTGCATGGCCAGCGGGGCGTTCTCGTCAACCTCGGGCGCGGGCATGTCGTCGATAATCATATCGAGCAGCGGATACATGTCCATGTTGCCGTCGTTGGGATCAAGGCGGGCAAAGCCATTCATGGCGCTGGCGTAGACCACATGCTCCATGGCGAATTCAAGCTGATCGTCGGTGGCGCCCAGGTCGGCCATGAGGTCCAGGCAGTCGTTGTAGGCCTTCTCGGGATTGGCGCCCGGACGGTCGATCTTGTTGATGACGATCATGATCTTAAGGCCGGTATCGATAGCGTGACGCAGCACGAAGCGGGTCTGGGGCATGGGCCCCTCAAAGGCGTCGACCAGCAGCAGGGCGCCGTCAGCCATACGCAGCACGCGCTCGACCTCGCCGCCAAAGTCGGCGTGGCCCGGGGTGTCGATGACGTTGATCTTGACGTCCTTATACTCGATAGAGATGTTCTTGGCGAGAATCGTGATGCCGCGCTCGCGCTCCTGGTCGTTGGAATCCAGGACGCGGTCCTCGACCTGCTGGTTGGCACGGAAGGCGTCCGTGGCACGCAGGAGTTTGTCGACCATCGTCGTCTTGCCGTGGTCGACGTGAGCGATGATGGCGATGTTCCTCAGATTGTCTACGCGCATGTAGTTCCCCTATCTTCTATCCATATACAAACGGCACGCGTACGCGGCCCGCCCAGCGATACAACGCTCAGCGGGAATATTGAGCCTTTTACCGAAAACTCGTTTATTTTAGCGATTTTAGATGAGAGGGGTTTCCTCACCTGCAGGTTCAGGGTCGCTCCACATAAAACCATCGCCGGCGCCCATGCCCTCATACAGCACATATGCCGAAAAACCACTCTCGAGCGTGGTTTCGAAGAAGCTCACGAGCAGAGCATCGTGATAGCCGCCGTCAATCTCGACGCAGCCGGTGTAGCCGATGGCATAGCGAGCGATACGGCCCAGGCCCTCGTCCTTAAGACCCATCTTGTGCTCGGAGATAAAGTTGGTGGCCGCCTCGAGGCACGCCTCTTCGCCATCCTCATCGAGCGCCGCCAGATAACGGTTGGAAGCGGCGTCCTCAATTGCCACGACCACGCCAGGGTTTTCACCGGCGGCAAGGTCGTCCAAGAACGCGCCGATCAGATCGCACACCATGGCGTCGAGCTCGGCGGAGACGTTACCGGCGTCCTGCATATCCTGTGCCATCTTTAGACCTTCCCATCGAGTCTGGCGTCGTTACAGTTCTTGCGCCTCAGCAGCGATCTTAGCGGCAGCGTCGCGGGCGCGCATCATATCCATCGCGCGCTTGTCGAGTACCTTGATCTGACTGGTCAGCATCACCGCATCGACCACGCCCCAGATCACCAGGCCCGTAGAGATCGAAAACCCAAGCGCACCAACTGTACCACGAAGGCGCGAGCAGATTGCCGCGACAAGGGCAGAGATGACAACCATCTTGATAAACGAGCCGCGGCGTTCGCGAAGCGTGCGGGCCTGCGTCACATAGGCAATGCGAGCCGCCTCAGAAGCCTCCGAGCGCATCTGGGCCTCGCGCGCAATGGCGGCCGCCTCAGCCGACATGCCGCCGGCCATCAGCGAACGCTCCGCATCCTGGCCGCCCCGCATTTAGAAGTCATCGGGGGAGAGCGTATGGACGAACTCGTCGAACTTCTCGAACTCTTGCTCGTCGTCGACTTCCTCGGCATGGGTAGAAACAGTGCCCAGGCGATTCATGATGTCGTCTTCAACGAACATGGGGGCATTACTGCGTACGGCGAGGGCGATGGCGTCGCTCGGACGCGCATCGATCTTATGCTCGTTACCATCGGCCAGCACGACGATCGTCGCGTAGAACACCGGCGGCTCGGCGCGAACGATCTCGATGCGCTCGAGCTTGGCGCCCAGGGCGCCAACAGTATCGAGCAACAGGTCATGGGTAATCGGGCGCTCGGCACGGCCGCTATCGATGCCGCGGCTGATGGCAGCAGCTTCAAACGAACCAGTCTGAATGGAAAGGGAACGCGGCGGTGCGGGCGAGTCCGACTTGCCGCAGCGCTCGCGAAGCACAATAAGCGATGGCACGGGACCGGCGGCCATGACGATAGTCTCTATGTCGACACGAACCATGGAACACCTCCGGTACGTAGCGGTTAACACGCGGCAGCTCCACCGCATTGAATAGCTATACTACCCAATCTTTCGCACAGCACACAAAACCAAAATGAGATTTATCGCAGACAAGAAAAAAGCCCCGAGGCAATGCCCCAGGGCTCTTCACAGTTTTGATGGTGGACCTGACAAGATTCGAACTTGTGACCTCCCGGTTATCAGCCGGACGCTCTAACCAACTGAGCTACAGGTCCATCATGGTGGAGGTTAGGGGGATCGAACCCCTGACCTCAGGCTTGCAAAGCCCGCGCTCTCCCAGCTGAGCTAAACCCCCACGGAGACAGTAATAAACACCCCAGCGGCGACTCGGCTCTCGCTGGGGTGTTTATTGCGAAAGAAAGTGGTGGACCTGACAAGATTCGAACTTGTGACCTCCCGGTTATC
>CALHJX010000276.1:0-1853 GCA_938033385.1 uncultured Collinsella sp.
GGGCCCGACACCAGCCACGTCCGCATCCGTCATCTCCGAGCCATCCGACTCCGCATCATCGCCAGCCTCGTCCACAGGCACGCGCGTCTCGGCGGCACGGTCCTCGGCCTCGGCATGCAGCGCCGCGGCAATCAACGAATAGCTGTACGAATCACGCACCGGGAACGGACAGATGCCCATGCGCACGCCCGCCGCCTGGGGATATACGAGTTCAAACGAATCGGGCTTGGGATCGGCAGGACCGGGGACGATTGTACTAGCCGAATCGTCGGCAGCATCTGTATCGACATCACCGCGAACAAGCCTACCCTCGGCATCCAGCGAAGCGTTGGCCTCAAACGCCTGCTCGCCAAAGGTAAAGTCCGAAAGCGAAATGAGCTCGTAGTCACCCGGCTGGGAGTTGTCGAACACCAAACGGTCGCTATCGAGCTGAGGCATGTCCAGAGCGTCGGTCGGCAAAATACGGCGCAGCACGCCATAGGTCAGATCGGTCTCGACGTCGAAGGTCGGCGCACACAGCTTGCCACGGCTCACGCCGGCATCCATCGCCAAGATCACCAGCTCGCGCGCACGCGTCATGGCAACGTAGAGCAAGCGGGCCCGCTCCTCGAGCGAAAGCCGCAGGTCGTCGTTGCGCAGGCGAGCAAATGCCTCGGCGGGAGAACCCGTCGCACAAACGTCCTCCATGAGCTCCGGCGGCAGCCACAGCGACGTGCCCTTGCCCTTAAACGCATGCTCAAACTGCTTTTTGACGTCATCGCCCTTCACGAAGGTCCCATCGGCGAGCTTAACGCCGTCGAAGCGTGCCGGCAGTGCCACGACCTGCGCTCCGCCCTCGACGCGACCCATCTGTGCCGCACCCGAGGACTTACGCACGCCAAAGCACTCGGCGACCGCCACGACCGGATATTCCAGACCCTTGGAGGCGTGAACCGTCATGATGCGCACCGCGCCGTCACCCTCCTCGTTGAGGGCACCCGGGGCTTCCTTGCCCGCCAAGAAGCGGTCGAAGGCCAGCGCGATGGAACGCGGCGAGTTGCCGAACTCGGCCTCCGCCTCGGCCACGGCATCGAGCGCCTTGAGCACGTTGGCGGCAATGGCCTTGCCCTCGGGACCACGCTGTGCCAGACGCACAAACCAGCCGGAGGCGTTGACCACGTTGCGCGCGATGGCGAACGAATCGCGGCCCACGCGACGAAGCGCATACCGCAGCACCTCGCGGGCGCGCGTCACGAGCGGCAAGTCTCGCAAACCCGGCACGTCGAAATCACTCATGATGCCCGCGTCGATATTCCGGCGCGAGGTCTCCCCCGTCTCGCTATCGAGCTTGGTCGCCAGCGCCAGGAACTCCTGGGCGCCGAGCGCAAACATCGGCGAGGCGAGTAGCGGCATAAGGCCCTGCGCCGTATCGGCCGGATTGGCGAGCGCACAAACCAGGGCGCGCACCGTCTGCACCTCGGCTGCCTGGGCAAAGACCGAGCCACCTGCGATGACGCAGTCGAGCCCTTGGTCGCGGAAAGCCTGGGCATAGACGTCGGCATTTGTCATGCGGCCCAGCAGCAGCACCATGCTGCCCTGGGGCTGGCCGGCATCGGCAAGCGCGCGGAATCGCTCGGCGATCGCACGGGCCTTGGCCTGTGTGCGTTCCTGCGTACTGCCGCCGGCAACAAAGAGGGCCTGGCGACGCGAGGCGTCTGCCACCAGCGTGTCCTTGCGGCCGTCGCTCGCCTCAAGATCCAAAAAGCCCTGCATCAGGCCGCCGTCATCGCCGTCGAAGACGCGTGCCACGTAACGCAGTACCTCGTCATGGCTGCGGAAATTGCGCACGAGCTTGACGAGCTCACCGGCGGGGG
>CALHJX010000277.1:0-1853 GCA_938033385.1 uncultured Collinsella sp.
GGGTACACTGGCTACCATCGGCATCAACTCGATGTCCCGCAAAAGCCAGCTCATCATCAACAACATCAGCTATGTGCCTGTCGTCAACCCCGAGATCATCACCGGCGTTTCGCTGATGCTGCTCTACGCGATGGCCAACATCCAGCTCGGCTATCTGACCCTGCTGCTGTCGCATATCGCGTTCTGCGTGCCCTACGTGGTGCTGAGCGTGATGCCCAAGCTGCGCCAAATCGACCCGAATCTGGCCGAGGCGGCGCAGGATCTGGGCGCGACGCCGATGCAGGGCTTCTTCAAGGTGATTCTGCCGGACATCATGCCGGGCGTGTTTTCCGGTTTTGTGATGGCGCTGACCATGTCCATCGACGACTTCGTGGTGAGCTTCTTCACCACGGGCTCGGGCGTGAGCAACCTGTCCATCACCATCTACACGATGGCCAAGCGCGGCATTTCGCCGAAGATCAACGCGCTGTCCACGATCATCTTTGCCTGTGTGTTTGTTCTGCTCATCGGGCTGAATCTGCGCGACTTCCGCAAGGACGGCCGCGGCCAGAAGAAGCTCGACGGAGTGAAGATACCGTACTAAGGGACGACAGGGGACGCTGCCCCCTAAGCCCTCGGCCGGGAACCCGAGGTTCTTGGATTTTCCGCATATCGCTTCGCGTTTACAGCTCAATCTGAGCATGCTAAAAAACGAAAAGGAGAAATCAAACATGAAGAAACTCACCATGCTGCTGCTTGCCGCCGCGCTGACGCTCTGCCCGCTCTTTGCGCTGGCGGCGCAGGAAACCATCAGCGTTTACAACTGGGGCGACTACATCGAGCCGGAGGTGCTCGACCTGTTCGAGCAGGAGACCGGCATCAAGGTCATCTATGAGACGTTTGAAACGAACGAGGACATGTACGCCAAAATCGCGATGGGCGGTTCGAGCTACGACGTGATTATCCCCAGCGACTACATGATCGAGCGCATGATTCAGGAGAATCTGCTCCAGAAGATCAACTGGGAAAACATTCCCAACGTCGCCAACATCGATCCGCGCTTTATGAACGAGGGCTACGACCCGCAGAGCGAATACGCCGTGCCGTACACCTGGGGTACGATGGGCATTCTCTACAACACGGAGATGGTGGATGAAGCGCCGACCAGCTGGAATACGCTGATGGATCCGACCTACACGATGGACATGCTGATGCTCAACTCCCCGCGCGACACGCTGGCGATTGCGCTGGTGATGACGGGACACGACCTCAACTCCACCGACCCGGCCGATCTGGAGGACGCGAAGAACCTGCTCATCGAGCAGAAGCCGATGGTGCTGGCCTACGTCGTGGACGAGGTCAAGGACAAGATGATCGCGGGCGAGGCGGCCGTCGCGATGGTTTGGAGCGGCGACGCGACTTTCTGCATGAGCGAGAACGACGAGCTGGATTACGTCGTGCCGGAAGAAGGCAGCAACATCTTCTATGATTCCATCTGCATCCCGGCGAACGCGCGCAACGTCTCCGGCGCGGAAAAGTTCATCGACTTCCTCTGCCGCGGGGATATCGCCGCGATGAACTACGAATACGTCGGCTATGCGATTCCGAACACCGCCGCGATTGACATCATCGGCGCGGACGAATACAACGCCTCCCCGGTCAATAACCCGTCGCAGGAAGCGCTGGATCATTGCGAGGTGTTCAAGTATCTGGGCGACGACACGAAGCTCTACGATCAGGTCTGGACGGAGATCATCTCCGAGTTCTAAGACACATTCACGAGGCTGTCAGGCTAACAAAACCGATATTTCAAGAGTACAACTAAGTATTTGTGCCCGAAGGTTTCCAAAGGGCGATCGGAAAGCCCTTTGGTG
>CALHJX010000278.1:0-2583 GCA_938033385.1 uncultured Collinsella sp.
AATCGCAAGAAGATGACGGGGCGGAATGTCAATCCTGGTCTAACAGAGCCTTAAAAAATCATTAGGTACGGAATGATTTTTTAATCCCCGTCCCAGAAAAATCACCGACACGTGAAAGGGGTCCCTATGGACCTTGCTGACATCCGCCAGGCCATCGATGGCATAGACACCACGCTCCTCAACAGCTTTGTCGAGCGCATGGACATTGCCACCGAGGTAGCCAAGTCAAAAATCGAGATGGGCAAGGCCGTCTTCGACCCCGCCCGCGAGCGCTCCAAACTCAACACCCTCGCCAGCCGCGCGCCCGAGCGCTATGAGGCGCAGACCATCACCCTGTTTCGTCTCCTCATGAGCATGAGCAAGGCCGAGCAGCAGCGCTACATCAACGAACTCAAGGGCATCACCGTCTCGCAAAAGGCCCACGCCACGGCTGCAGCCTCCGACACGCCCTTCCCTCAAACTGCCACCGTCGCTTGCCAGGGCGTTGAGGGCGCTTACAGTCAAATCGCCGCGTGCAAGCTCTTCGACGTGCCCGACATCGCGTTTTTCGAGACCTTCGAAGGCGTTATGCGCGCTGTGCGCGACGGCTTCTGCGAGTTTGGCGTGCTGCCCATCGAGAACTCCACCGCCGGCTCGGTCAACGCCGTCTACGACCTGCTCGCCCAGTTCGACTTCCATATCGTGCGTTCGCTGCGCCTCAAGATCGACCACAACCTGCTCGTCAAGCCCGGCACCAAGCTCGCGGACATACGCGAGGTCTACAGCCACGGCCAAGCCATTGCCCAGTGTGCCGGCTTTATCGAGTCCCACGGCCTGCACGCCACCAAGTACCCCAACACGGCCATGTCGGCCGAGATGGTCGCCAACTCCGAGCGCACCGACGTCGCCGCCATCGCCTCGCGCAGCTGTGCCACGCTGTATGGCCTCGAGGTGCTGGAGCCCAATATCCAAGACTCGGACAACAACTACACGCGCTTTGTCGTCATCAGCCGCGAGCCGCGCGTCTACCCCGGCGCTAATCGCACCTCGCTCATGATCACCACGGCCAACGAGCCGGGCGCCCTCTATCGCGTGCTCGAGCGCTTCTACGCACTCAACATCAACCTCATCAAGCTCGAGAGCCGCCCCATCCCCGGCCGCGACTTTGAGTTTATGTTCTACTTTGATCTGGACTGCCCCTTTGGCAGCAAGGCCC
Organism: uncultured Collinsella sp.; assembly: GCA_938033385.1. GTDB lineage: Bacteria > Actinomycetota > Coriobacteriia > Coriobacteriales > Coriobacteriaceae > Collinsella. Next base: position 1,196 of record CALHJX010000278.1, read on the forward strand.
TCGACGACCTGCTCGATTCCATCGACGACGTGTGCGAGAGCTTCACCTACTTTGGCAGCTACACGGAGGTGCTCTAGATGACCGATACCGCCGCAACCCGCCCCTACGGTGTGCTGGGCCGCGTGCTGGGCCACAGCTACACCCCGACCATCTACAAAGAGCTCGCTGGGCTCGATTACGTGCGATTTGAGCGCGAGCCCGAGGACCTCGCGGCCTTTATGACGGGTAAAGAATGGGAAGGCACCAACGTGACCATCCCCTACAAACGCGCCGTCATGAACTACCTGGACGAGCTGAGCCCGCTCGCCGAGCGCATGGGCAACGTCAACACCATCACGCGCCTGCCCGACGGCCGCCTGCGCGGCGACAACACCGACTACTTTGGTTTTCAGTGCCTGGTCGAGGAGCTGGGGGTTGAGGTTGCCGGCAAGAAGGCTCTCGTGCTCGGAGCCACCGGCGGCGCCGGCACCACGGCAAGCATGGTACTCGGCGACCTGGGCGCCACCGTGGTGCCCGTGGGCCGCACAAGCGAGGTCAACTACGGCAACATCGCGCAGCAATCCGACGCCGCCCTGCTCGTCAACTGCACGCCCGCCGGCATGTTCCCCCATTGCCCCGACGCGCCTTGCACGCTCGAAGGGCTCGATGCGCTCGAGGGCGTCATCGACATTGTCTACAACCCCGCCCGCACGGGACTCATGCTCGAGGCCGAGCGCCGCGGTATCCCCTGCATCGGCGGTCTGCTGATGCTCGTGGCCCAAGCGGCACAGGCTGTTGAGCGCTACACCGGCCAGGTCACCCCGCGCAAGCGCATCCTGGATGTAACGGAGCGCTTGTCACGCCGCGAACAGAACATCGCGCTGATCGGCATGCCGGGCTCGGGCAAGACCCGCGTGGGTGAGCAGATTGCCCTGCTCACGGGTCGCGAGCACATCGACCTGGACCGCGCCCTCGAGGAACGCCTCGACATGCCCTGCGCCGACTTTATCGTCGAGCGCGGCGAGGCGGCCTTCCGCGAGCAGGAGACGGTGGCTCTGTCCGACATCTCCAAGCGCAGCGGCTTGGTGCTCTCCACCGGCGGCGGCGTGGTCACACGCGACGAGAACTACCCGCTGCTGCACCAAAACAGCCAGATCTTGATGCTCAATCGCAAGCTCGACGAACTCGCCCACAAGGGACGCCCTATCACCGCCCGCGACGGCATCGACAAGCTGGCCGAGCAGCGCATGCCGCGCTACCGCACCTGGGCCGACTACATCATCGACTCACGCGACTGCGCCGCCAACACCGCCCGTGCCATCCTCGACACCCTCCCACCCGCTCTCTAACCAAAACCACCACAAAGGGGACAGGCACCTTTGTGGTGGTTTTTCGACCGCAAAGGAAGC
>CALHJX010000279.1:0-3433 GCA_938033385.1 uncultured Collinsella sp.
GATGAAAAACTGCCTGCCGCATACCTGCAATGCGATAACGCATCGGGCATGAGACAGATTGTCGACCATCTTGTCGAAGTCCACCATATCAACGATATGGCATTCGTCGGTGGTGTCAATGGTGGAGCGTGCGCGAGGGGTACCGACGCTGATGACGTCGTCTCGCGCTATGACGCGTTTAAAAAATACCTCGAGGAACGCGGGCTAGACTCCAAAGGGGCTCTGTTGGATGACTCTTTCGCCACGTCCGATGAATACATGGTGGGTTTGTGCGAGGCGATAGGATCCGGCAGACTGCCGCAGGCCTTGGTCTGCGGCACGGACCAGACCGCCTTCGGCGTGATCAGACTCCTCGAGGAGGCCGGTGTCCGGGTTCCCGACGACGTCATCGTCACCGGATTCGACGGAATCCTCGCCGGACGGCTGATGGAACCGCAGCTGACGACCGTCCGCCAGCCCATGGAGGACATGGGGCGCGAGGCGGCTCGCATGCTGCTTTCCAGGAACGGGGAGCCTTGGGAGAAGGCTGAAAGACGAGTATTCCCGGTTCGCCTCATTGTGCGCGGCAGCTGCGGATGCAATCAAAAAATCTAAGCGCATAAATCATATGGGCGTGTCGCCTTGACTTCCTTAAATCTAAGCGCTTAAATTGTAATATCAATCTAAGCGGTTAGATTGATATGAATCAAAGGAGATTTCAATGAGGAAGCCATTTTTCAAAGCGGTCGTGGCCGGCATGGCCAGTGTGGCGATGATTGCCGGTATGTCCGCGTGCGGACGGTCCGCGAACAACGCGGATTCCGATTCCGATGCGGTCAAGACCATCGATTCAAGCAAGGCCACCGGCGACCTGACCATCTGGGCCATGGGCAACGAGGGCGACCTGCTGGGTGATTTCGTCAAGGGATTCGAAAAGGAGAACCCCGACGTCAAGGTCAAGGTCACCGCGATCCCATGGTCCTCAGCGCACGACAAACTCCAGACCGCCATCGCCGCGGGCAACGGTCCCGACCTTGCGCAGATGGGCACCACCTGGATGGCCGATTTCTCCAACTCATTCTCCACCGTGCCTGACAACCTCGACATGTCCGACTTCTCCGACGGGTCTAGGGCTGCTAGCCAGGTCGACGGGAAACAGCTCGGCGTGCCTTGGTACATCGACACCCGAGTGCTGTACTACCGTACCGACATCGCCGGGATGGCTGGTTGGAACAAAGCTCCGAAGACGTGGAATGAGCTTAAGCGGATGGCCAAGGACATGCAGAAGGTCGACGGGGTTAAATATGGCATGAACCTCAATCCATCTGGCACTGATGCGTTCCTTGGGACTCTGCCGTTCTCCTACTCGGCAGGGGCGTCCCTGACTAATGAGGAACAGACGAAATGGACTTTCGAAGATAACGGTATAAAGAAGGGGCTGAACTTTACCACCAGCCTCTACAAGGACGGCGTCGCGAACGTCAACGCCGACGTAAGCTCCGGTGCCGACATAGCGAACTTCGTGTCCGGTGACACTCCGATGATGCTGCAGGGGCCGACCGCCGTCAGCCAGATCAACGAATTGGGCGGCGATGGCTTCGAATCCAAGTACGCCACCGTGATTCTGCCGTCGATGAACGAATCCTCGGGTCCTGCCACGTCCTTCGTCGGCGGCAGCAACCTCGTGACGTTCAAGGACTCCAAGAACAAGCAGTCCGCATGGAAGTTCATCCAGTGGGCAAGCAAGCCCGAGGTGCAGGTCGAATGGTACAAGAAGTCCTCCGACCTGCCCGCCTCTCAGAAGGCATGGGATGAGGACGCGCTCTCCGGCAACGACAAGCTTTCGGCATTCGGCGACCAGCTGAAGAACACCATGGCTCCGCCGGCGCTGTCCACCTGGGCCCAGGTGTCCTCCGCTGCTGACCGCATCCTCGAGCAGATAAACAAGGGACAGGTCTCCGTTGACGAGGGCTTGAAGAACCTGCAGTCCGAAGCCGACTCCATCGGAACGGGAAACTGATCCCATGAGCCTCGGAACAAGAAAGACGAAGACGGAGGGCTCGGGCAACGTCCTCCGCCGCCGCCGTACGATTCTCGCATGGGGATTTGCCTTGCCTTTCGCAGTCGTGTTCTGCGTATTCATGCTGATTCCCCTCCTGTCCTCGATGGCGATGTCCTTCACCGACATCACCTCCAAGGACCTTCGCACCCCGTTCAACGTCAACTTCGTCGGACTGGACCAGTACATCACCCTGTTCCACGACCACCGTTTCCTGCACGCGTTGGGCGTCACCGGAATCTTCGTGCTTGTCGGCCTGCCGATCACCATGGCGATCGCCCTCGCATTCGCGGTGGCCCTCAACAAGGGATCCAAGCACCTCAACGCGTTCTTCAGGGCCGTGTTCTACGCGCCGGTTGTCGCCAGCGTGGTCGCGGTCTCCGTCGTGTGGAGGTACATCCTCCAGAAGGACGGCCTGCTCAACTCGCTCCTGGCCGTCTTCGGTATCGCCGGGCCGGACGGGCTGCACGACACCCGCTACGCATTGCCCGCGCTGATGGTCATGACCATCTGGCGCAACATGGGAACGCTGATGATCATCTTCCTCGCCGGCCTGCAGGCCATCCCCGAGGAATTGAAGGAGGCTGCGGCCATCGACGGCGCAGGCAAATGGCGCACCTTTCGTAGCATCACGCTCCCGCTGCTCAAGCCCACGCTGCTGCTGGGTGCCGTGCTTCTTTCCGTCGCCTACCTGCAGTTCTTCGAGGAATCCTTCGTGATGACCCAGGGAGGACCGCTCGATTCGACGCTCTCCGCCGCGTACTACGTGTACCAGAAGTTCGGTTTCGGACAGTACGGCATCGCCTCCGCAGCCAGCTGGGTGCTGTTCATCATCATCGCGCTGGTCAGCGTGCTCCAGTTCCGCATTCTCAAGGAGGATTGAGATGACAGCCACGACAGTCGCGGCCTCGAGGCCGCAAAGCAACAAGCAGTCGCTCTGGCGCCGATTCGTCAAGGGGCGTGGACTCTCCTACTGCGTCCTCGCGGTGATCGGAGTCTTCTGGATCTTCCCGTTCCTGTGGAGGGCGCTGGGCTCGTTGAAGACCCAGAGGGAGATCCTCGCCAAACCGCCGAAGCTCCTACCCGAGCACGCCTCGCTCGCAAACTTCGCGAAATGGTTCGGGGAGCTGAACTTCGGCACCTACTTCACCAACAGCATGGTCGTCGCCGTGATCACCGTCCTCGGGAACATGGTGTTCTGCTCCATGGTCGGATACGCCCTGGCGAAGATGGACTTCGCCGGCAAGAACATCTTGTTCGGCGCCGTCATGGTGACGCTCATGGTTCCGAGCGTGGCCACGTTCGTCCCCCTGTTCGTGATCATCTCGAACATGGGACTCGCGAACTCCTACGCGGCGCTCATCCTGCCCAGCATCGGCTGGATCTGGGGCGCTT
>CALHJX010000280.1:0-9666 GCA_938033385.1 uncultured Collinsella sp.
TTGCCACCGGTGCTGCCGAGGCCACGGTATCGGGCCGCGACCGCATCGCCATGCGCATCATGGGCGCGCTCATGCCGAGGCCTTCGGTTGTAAACGAGGAATTCAACGGCCGCATGGGCGTCAACGAGCCCCGCGCCGCGACCGACTGGTTCTACGGCCTGTGCTGCGACGCTGGCTACGTGCGCCGTGCCGCCATCGCGCGCAACATCAAATGGAGCACTCCCACCAACTGGGGCGACCTGGAGATCACTATCAACCTGTCAAAGCCCGAAAAGGACCCGCGCGATATCGCCGCGGCAGGTGCAGCCAAGAACACGGGCGAGAAGTATCCCGCCTGCCAACTCTGCATCGAAAACGAGGGCTACCCTGGACGCTCCGCCGCAGCCGACGGCGGCGCCCATCCCGCCCGCCAGAACCTGCGCGTTATTCCCATTCAGCTTAATGGCGAGCGCTGGGGCTTCCAGTACAGCCCGTACGCGTACTTTAACGAGCACTGCATTGCCATGAGCTCCGAGCATCGTCCGATGCACGTCGACCGCAAGGGGCTGACCTGCCTGCTCGACTTTGTCGACCTGTTCCCGCACTACTTTATTGGCTCCAACGCCGACCTGCCCATCGTGGGCGGCTCGATTCTGTCGCACGACCACTTCCAGGGCGGCGCGCACGAGTTCCCCATGATGCATGCCGCCGAGGTCTCGCAGTTTAGCGTGCCCGGTTTTGACCAGGTCAGCGGTACCGTGCTGCAGTGGCCGCTCTCGGTACTGCGCCTGCGCTCGCATGACCGCGCTCAGCTGCTCGACGCTGCCGAGAAGATTATCCTCGCCTGGCGCGAGTGGACCGACGAGTCCGTGGGCGTTATCGCGCACACGGCCGACGGCGTGACCCACAACACCGTGACGCCCGTCATCCGCCGCGTTGACTCCCGCGGCAACGCCGGCGGCGAGATCTACGAGGCTTACCTCGCGCTTCGCTGCAACATCACGACCGACGAGCATCCGCTGGGCGTATTCCACCCGCATGCCGAGTATCACCATATTAAAAAGGAGAACATCGGCCTGATCGAGGTCATGGGCCTGGCCATTTTGCCGCCGCGCTTGGTTCCCGAGCTCGGCGCTGTCCGTGAGCACCTGTTGGCGGCCAAGACCGATGCCAGCTACGACCTTGCCGGTGCGCTCGAGGGCGACGACCTTTGCCGCGGCCACGCCGCATGGGCCGAAGATGTTTTTGCCCGCCGCGCCGACGAGCTTACGGCGGACAACGCCATCGACATCCTGCACGAGGAGGTGGGCGTGGTGTTTGGCCACGTGCTCGACAACGCCGGCGTCTTCAAGTGGGACGAAGCCGGCCGCGCCGCCCAGCAGCGCTTTATCGACTCGCTGTAGCAGCGAGCTCGAACGCACACACTCAACGAATAGCGACTACGCGACACCGGCAACATCGCCAGCGGGCGCCGTTTTTGAGTGTAGTCATTGGGGTCATTCTTAAGGGGCGTTCTTAAACGACTAGTCATTAAAGAGCGTCCCCAATGACTACTTGCGACCAAGGCAACGCCGGTGTCTTGGCAACGACAGCGAAAACGCCCCTAAGCGAGCAAGGTGACGTGAAAGAGGAGGGCATTGACCTTCTGGTCATGCCCGACGATTGAACGTCAGATTGCCGCTTAGGGGCGTTTGCAGCGTCGAGCCGTTACGGCGTTTGGTAAAACGCCGTAACCCTACAGTTCAGTCACGACAACGCTGTTGTAGATCTCATCCCAGCGGTCCATGACCAGGTGACCGGTCTTGGGATCCATGGCGTTGAGCTTGCCGCAGGTATTGGCGGTCTTGAGCACCGTGACGTCGTCGGCACCAGCAGCAATGGCATGTGCAAAGCCGGCGATGGTCGAGTCGCCGGAACCCGTCGCGTTCACAGCCGCAATCGCGGGCGTCTTGGCGCGGAACGCGCGGCCCTCATGGAAGCCCACCGAACCGGCAGCGCCCATCGAAACGACAACCCAGGGGATACCGGCAAAACGGTCATCGGCGGCAAGCGCCTCGCGCAGAGCATCGACATCATCGGTCGTAAAGGACGTACCCAGTAGGCCGTTAATCTCGGTCAGGTTGGGCTTTACGAGCTCAGGCTTAGCGTCGGACTCCAGCGCGGCCTCCAGCGATGCACCCGAAGTGTCGAGCAGCACCTTGGCGCCCGCCTCCTCGGCGATCTTGACGAGCTCGGCATAGTAGCCGGCATCGACGCCGCGCGGCAGCGAGCCCGAAAGCGTCACAACGTCCGCCTTCGCTGCAAGCTCGGCGAACTTGGCCGTAAAGGCCTCGAGCTCGGCCGGGGTGATCTGCGGGCCGCTCTCCAAAAGCTCGGTCTGATTGCCCTCGTGCAGAATATTCAGGCAAATGCGCGTCTCGCCGGCAATGGGCACAAAGTCGTTCTTGACGCCATCGGCATCCATAAGTTCAGCCATATAGGCACCCATGTGGCCGCCGAGCAGACCGGTCGCGAGCACATCGTCGCCCAACTGCAGCAGTACACGGCTCACATTGAGACCCTTGCCGCCGGCAGTCTTTTCGGGCGTCACGCGGTTCACGTCGTCGATGATCAGCTTGTCGAGCTGATAGCGCGTATCAATCGACGGGTTCATGGTAACGGTCAGAATCATGTTGAACTCCTGTTCCGGGGCACGACACGCGCGGCCCCAAACATACGATAGCTCGTTAAAGAATCTCAATCTCAAAGCCGCGGGTGACGGTCTCCCCCGGCTTGGCAACCAGGCAGCCGCGCTTATGCTCCAGGATATCGTCCTCGTCGGAGCAGGTGGACAGGCCACCCCACGGTTCCACGGCCACAAAGTCGCCCTCGGGCTTGCTCCACACAATCAGGTACGGCATATCGGGGAACGTCAGGCGCACGCCCTTGTCCTCGGTCTTCTTGGTCAGCGTAACCACGCGGCTCTCGAGCACGTCAAAGATGGTCTCCGCGAAGTCGAAGAGTTCGTGGGTCAGCGGCAGGTTCTGGTCGATCATGGGGTTCTTGCTGCGATGCTCAACATCAATCAGGCCCGTCGATGGAACGGCAGTACAGAGCTCGGTGGCCTCACGCTGCTCAAAACGGAGCTCGTAATCGTTATAGGACTCGCCCTCGTCGAGCGGGCACTTAAAGCCGGGGTGACCGCCCACAAAGAACGGCATGTCCTCGGTGCCCTCATTGGTCACCTCGTACGACACGGCCACCTTTTCCGCATCGATCGTGTAACGAGCAACGATCTTAAACGGATACGGGTACTGCTCGAGCAACTCGGCATGGTCGGCAGAGCTTAGGCTCAGAGCGACCATGTTGTCGCCCTGTTCCTCGAGCTTCCACTCCTGTTTGCGCGCAAAGCCGTGACGGGCAAGCTTGACCTCGCGGCCGCCCATGGTCATTGCGTGACCGTCTCGAAGGCCGCCGCAGATCGGGAAACAAATGGGCGCCTGGCCCGACCAGACCGCCGGCTCACCCTGCCACAGGTACTCACGGCCGTTGGCCGCAATAGAAGTGAACGACCCGCCCGCCGTGCTCAGCGCTACGCGGATAGAACCGTTATCAAGAACAAACTCCATGGGAATCTTCTCCTTCACATATCATCTCGCACGATCCATTGTGAACGCCGTGCCTTTAGCAGAAAGGTAATGAGGCAGCGCCGCAAACAAAAGAACAATGCACGTCCAGCCCGCTGGGCCAATTGGGCTGATAGAAAACCGGCCCGCGCCCCCTCACAGAAACGCGAGCCGTCAACGGACTAGTTAATTACGCCGGATACCCGCTAATCGTGGTATTCGCCGCGGTCCCACTTCTCGAGGAACTCGTCAAAGAAGTGCGGGTCGGCCTGAGCCTCGGCGTCGGCCTTGTTGCAGGCATCGATCTTGGCGATCAGGGCATCGTGCTCGGGAGTCTTCTCGTAGGGCTCCTCCAGGAAGGCAAGCATGATATCGGCCATCAGGAACTCGCCGGTGATCTTGCCGCCAAAGCCCACGATGTTGGCGTTGAGCTCGCGACGGGCATACAGGGCAGAGGTCATGTCGCGGACCAGGGCGCAGCGGGCGCCGGGAACCTTGTTGACGGCGTTGGTGATGCCGATGCCGGTGCCGCAAAGGGCCACGCCAAAGTCGGCCTTGCCGCTGGCAACAGCCTCGCCCACGGCCTTACCGTAGATGGGATAGTGCGTACGGGTGTGGCTGTAGGTGCCGCAGTCGAGCACCTTGTAGCCAGCCTGCTCCAGGCGGTCGGCCAGATAGATCTTCTCGTCCGTAACGATATGGTCGCAACCGATTGCGATGGTCTTCTTCATCAGAACGTCCTTTCGTCTGAATTCACAAGTTGAGGTAGAAGTTCGAGTTCTCGGTGGCTCTCGTTAGGCCATCTTGTTGAGCATGTCGACACGGATCTGGTGACGGCCGCCGGCGTACTGGGCGCGCAGGAACTCGCGGGCGATCTTCTTGGCGACCTCGGTGCCCACAACGCCCGGGCCCATGGTGACCATGCGCGAGCCGTTGTGCTCGCGGGTCATGTAGGCGGAACGCTCGTCGGAAATGTTGGCGACGACCATGCCCTTAATCTTGACGGCGGCCATATAGGAGCCGACGCCGTACTTATCGAATGCGAAGCCCTGGGAATCCTTGTGCTCCAGCAGGTCCTTGGCAACGGCGGTCGCGGAATCGACAAAGTCCGCGGCAGGGGTCTCGGAATAGTCGACGACCTCGTGACCGTCGGCGATGAGCATCTCCTTGATGGACTCCTTCATCGACATACCGTCGGCATCGGAAGCGATTACAACCCTCATGACATCCTCCTTGAGAGATACGCAGGTGCGTAGTTTCTGTTTGGAAGTGTTGAATCGCGTTCAGGTCCGGGCATCTGAATGTGCGGTTCTTCACTGTTCATGTTTATTTGAACACATTCGAACAGTAACTGCAACAACTATTTGTTTATCTTTGTTCTTTTTTGAACAAATACCGGGCACGGATGATTGCTAACCGTTTGAGCCGGGCGCGGACGTAGCGACCATGTGTTCAACAAACAAAAGGGCGGCCAAGAACGTGTCTCGGCCGCCCTTCTTACAGTTGATCTTCCAAAGAACGCTTTGCCGCCTACTCAGACTGCCTGCCCTTCTTGGCGTGCTTGGACGGAGCACTCAGAAAGCGGCCCGTCAAATAGTTCGCCGGGCCGGAAATATCAATCCCCAGTAGCGTGTGTCCCAGCCACAGAAACGCCGCGAGCACCAGCAGCGGGATAACGCACGAGGTCACGATCATCACAATGACGCCTTCGATGAGATCGGTCACTTGCTGCACAATTTCATCGGTCATCTGCTTGGCGCCGCTGGTCACCGACGTGACGAGGCCCGAGGCACCGTCGGCAAGCTGCTCGAGCACGCTCTTGGACTCTGCGGACTCGGTCTTTTTCTTGCTTGTTTTGGAGCTATCGCTATCTGCCGCACTCGCAGCGTCGGCCGCCTTTTGCTCAGCCGCCTCGATGCTAACGCGATATGTTTCGTCGACCTTCTGCGACACCCAAACGCTTGCAGGCACCAACGCCATGCCAATTATGGCGACCACCAGCACACGCGTTGCCACGCGGCGAATGACCGCGCTCGTGCTCCAGCGTCCGTGAATGCCAAGCGACACCGCGAAGAGTACGAGCGAGAACGGAATCAGGATGCCCAGCCCGACCGACCATAAAATGGTCAGCAGATATTTTTCGAGGTAGAGCGCGGCAAGCACGATACCCAAGTTTCCCGAAAGCTGCGCGAGCTGCTCGGCAACTGGCGTTCCCGTATCGCCCGGCAGCGCAGTGATACCCGCAGATAGGGCGACGCACGAGGTTGTGAGCGCCAAAACATTGCCCTTCTTTTGATCGATGACCTCGATGGTGGAGTCCCAAGTCTTGGTATCGGCAAAATGCGGACGAGCTACAAAGCCCGACAACAGCGCCAGTACCACGAGCGCAACGATAAAGCCAATCTGCAGCTTTTTGTTTGCGCACACGACATCGGACAGGCTGGGCTGCAGCTCGGTTACCGTCGTATGCTCGGTTATCTGGACAGGACGCCCATGAGCCATCTCGCGCGCATCTGTCTTTTGAATCAATCCGTTGTCCGGCATTTGGACACCTCCTCATTCCGGCCTGCATTGCGGATGGAAGTATACCCACCCATCGAAAAACCGAACGGGAGGGCGTGCAGAAGCTCCAAGACTGCCCCCAACGACTAGTCGTTTAAGAACGTCCCCAATGACTGTCTCGGGATGAGTTGCGGTGGAATAGGGATTGTTTTGCGCCCGCCGGCCCCTATTCAGTCCCCATTTCACCGCAACTTGGAGGAGGACAGAAAAAGCCCTGCCGCGGGTAGCGGCAGAGCTTTTGGAAGGGGACTTGGTTGTGAGGGCTCGTTAGGCGAGCTTGGCCTCGAGCTCGGCAATGCGCTTGTAGGCATCGATGGTAAAGCGGGTCTGCTTCTCCAGGATCATAGTGGTCATGAGAGTGTCCTGAGCGTGAGCCATGATGAAGGTCATCTCCATCTCGCCACCGCCGGCCTCCTGCGAAAGCAGTTTGGTCTGCGTGTCGTGGGCACCGATGAGCGCATCGCTGGCATCCTTGTGCAGCTGTTCGGCCTTCTCAAAGTCACCCTCGCGAGCAGCATCGAGCGCTGCAAGCAGATCGGTCTGGGCGTCACCTGCGTATGCGACGATCTCGAATCCAACCATCGAGATTTCTTCTTTGGTTGCCATATTGCGTTCCTTTCACATATGAACCAATGGAGAGCATCGCGTCCGGGCATACGCGCTGCGTTGTGTATGACAGAAACAATAACATTCAAACAAAAAAGAACAGCTCAAAACGTAATTTCGAACTATGAACGGTCACTTTTCGCCCGTGAACGGTTTTTAAACCAATCTGAACAATATCGAACACAGTTAGCGGCAACCCAAACAGGACCGCACCCTAACGCAAATCGCGCACCGTATCGCCCTCTATGAGCACACCGGGGATCAGCATGTGCTCCACGCCAGACGCACCCCCATCGGCGCCGGCAATCTTGTCGACCGCCCACATGCCGACGCGCTTGTTGTCAAAGCGCACCGTGGTCAGGCGACGGTCGGGCACGATATCGCCCAGGCTGTCGTCAACACCCACCACGCTCACGTCCTGGGGCACGCGCTTCCCGCGCGACTCGAGCCCACGGATGCAGCCATATGCCATGGCATCGTTGGAGGCATAAATGGCCGTACAGGTCGGATCGTCCGCCAGAGCCTGACCGGCAGCATACCCGCTCTGTGCCGTCCAATCGCCGCGCACGAGCTGCGGTGGCTCAATGCCATGCGCGCGCAATGTCTCGCGCCAGCCTTCCTCGCGCCGCATGCCCGAAAGCGAGCGCTCGGGACACGAGATAAAGTGCACGGTCTTGTGCCCCCGCTCCAGCAAGTACTCGACCACCTGGCGCGAGCAATCGAACTGGTCGTTATCGACCGTTGAACAGAGCGGGTGCTCCAACATCGTAACGAGCACCGTCTGCATGCCGGGCAGCGGCTCGAAAGTGCCAAAATCCGCCGGCATGCGATTCATGATCACAACCATACCGTCCACCGGCAGTGCGCTCATGCGCGACGATGCGCTCTCGAGGGTATACGGATGCCCGTCTACTTTAGTGAGGGTGATGGCGTAGCCGTGTTTGTCGGCGGCGGCGGCAAAGCCCTCCATACGGTCGAGGTTGCCGGTGCCGGTAATGTTGAACATGGCGACGCCGACGGTCTTAAACTTACCGCGGCGCAGCGATCGACCGGCAAAATTGGGGCGATACCCCAGCTCGCGCATGGCGGCACGCACGCGCTCCTTGGTCTCTGGGCGCACGCTGGGCGAATCGTGCACCGTACGCGAGACTGTCTGCTCCGAGACGCCCGCGAGACGCGCCACATCCTTAACGGAAACCGATTTTTTAACAGCGGCCATAGGTCGATCTTTCTATGTCGACGATGCCATTGGTGGCACCCTACGCAGTCATTTTTAACGCCTTCAAGTATATCCAACGCCTCCCCCACCATACGCTCACCACCCAAAACCTACCGTTCACCGACATTTTTGCTTCCCCAAACGGCTTTTGGCGCCCAAATGTTAACGTTGCCATTGTGCAAACACAGAGCCACCGGGCGGCTCAAACGTTTACGCATAGGGAATCGACGGTTCGCAGGCACAGGAACCACCGGTTCGCGTCTTTTTTTGTGTCACAAAATGGCAACGTCAACATTTTGGCAACCGAACGCCAAAAGCTACCATCGTTGTTAACCCACCGACTCTTAGGAGCATTGCATGGAGCAACTTATCGCCATCATCGAAAAGGGCCAGCCCTTTTTCAACGCGATCGCCCGCAACAAGTACCTCAAGGCGATTCGCGACGGCTTTATCTCCGTCATCCCCATCATCATCTTCTCGTCCATCTTCTGCCTGGTAGCCTCGGTCCCCAACATCTGGGGTTTCTACTGGCCCGATGACATCAACAACGCCCTGTGGAAGTGCTACAACTACTCCATGGGTATCCTGGCCATCGCCTGCGCCGCCACCACGGCCAAGCACTTCGCCGACGCTCAGAACCGCGATCTGCCCAAGAACAACCAGATCAACTTCATCTCGTGCATGTGCGCGGCCATCATCGGCTTCTTGCTCCTTTCGAGCGACACCATCGCCACGGACGCCGCCAGCGGCTTCAACACCACCTACCTTGGTTCCAAGGGCCTGCTGACCGCCTTTATCGCTGCGTTTGTGACCGGCATCATCTACAAGTTCTTCATTAAGCGCAACATCACCGTCAAGATGCCCGAGCAGGTTCCGCCCAACATCTCGCAGACCTTTAAGGACATCATCCCCTTCTCCGTCTGCATCACCGTCTTTTGGGTTTTTGACATCGTCTTCCGCGCTGCTTTTGGCTTCTGCTTTGCCCAGGGTGTCATCCAGGTGTTCCAGCCCCTGTTCACCGCTGCCGATGGCTACATCGGCCTCGCTGTGATCTACGGCGCCATGAGCCTGTTCTGGTTCGTCGGCGTCCACGGCCCCTCGATCGTCGAGCCCGCCATCGCCGCCGCCCTTGTTGCCAACATGACCGACAACCTGGCCGCATTCCAGGCTGGCCAGCACGCTTCCGCTGTCCTGACCCAGGGTGCCCAGTACTTCGTCGTCTGCATGGGCGGCACCGGCGCCACGCTCGTCCTGGTCTTTATGTTCTGCTTCCTGGCCAAGTCTCAGGAGATGCGCGCCGTCGGTAAGGCCGCCATCGTCCCCGTCTGCTTTGCCGTCAACGAGCCGCTGCTGTTCGCCGCACCCATCGTGCTCAACCCCGTCTTCTTTGTCCCGTTTGTCTTTGCTCCGATCGCCAACATCTGGATCCTCAAGATCTTTATCGACTTCTTGGGCATGAACGGCTTTATGTACACCCTGCCCTGGACCGTCCCCGGCCCCATCGGCACCATCATGGGCCTGGGCTTCCAGCCGCTCGCCTTTGTGATGCTCGCCCTTATCCTGGTTGTCGACTTTGCCCTGTACTACCCGTTCTTCCGTGCCTATGACGCCCAGAAGTGCACCGAGGAGGCCGAGATCTCCCAGGAGGAGCTCGCCGCCAAGAACGCTGAGAAGGCCGCCAAGCTCAACGACGCC
>CALHJX010000281.1:0-2364 GCA_938033385.1 uncultured Collinsella sp.
GATGTCCAGGTGGTTGGTGGGCTCGTCCAGGCACAGGAGTGCCTCGGGGGCCACAAGCATCTTGGCCAGTGCCAGACGCGCCTTTTCGCCGCCGGAGAGGACGCGGACCTGCTTCTCGATGGAATCGTTGTCGCTAAACAGGAAGGCGCCCAGCAGGCTGCGCTGCTGCGGCACGGTCCACTTGGGCGTGACGGTGTCGATCTCTTGCAGGACGGTATTGGACTCGGTCATGCCCTCGAGTGCGTGCTGGGCGTAGTAGGCGACGCCGACGTTGGTGCCCAGATCGCGGGTGCCGGTGGTGGGCGGCTCCAGGCCGGCGAGAATCTTCATGAGCGTGGACTTGCCGGCGCCGTTGGGGCCGACGAGCGCCACGTGCTCGCCGCGGTAGAGCTTGAGGTCGATATCGCTGTAGATGTGCTTGTTGCCGTAAGACTTGGACACGCCCTCCAGACCCACGACCATGTCGCCCGAGCGCGGCGGATCGGGGAACTTAAAGTCGATGTGCTTGTGGCCCTCGGGCAGGATGACGAGCTCTTTTTTGATCTGCTCGATCTTTCGGATGCGCTCCTGAGCCTGGGCAGCCTTGGTGGGCTTGTAGCGGAACTTATCGACGAAGACCTGCATGTGGGCGATGTCGCGCTCCTGGGCGGCGCGCTTGGCGCGCATCTGCTCCAGGTTGTCCTCGCGCTGCTTGAGGTAGCTGCTGTAGTTGCCGGTGTAGGTGGTCACGCGGCGGTTCTCGAGCGCGGCCACGTGGTCGACGCAGGCGTCCATGAAGGCGCGGTCGTGGCTGACGATGAGTACGGCGCCGTCGTAGTTGGCGATAAAGCCGCGTAGCCACTGGACGCTCTCGAGGTCCAGGTGGTTAGTGGGCTCGTCCAGCAGCAGCAGGTCGGGGTGGCGCAGGAAGAGCTTGGCGAGCGCGATGCGCATCTGCCAGCCGCCCGAGAACTCGGAGCACGGGCGCTCAAAGTCGGTGACCTTAAAGCCCAGGCCAGATAGGATCTTGCGGGCGTTGCTCTCGAGCTCGTAGCCGCCCAGGTGCTCAAAGCGGTCCTGGACCTGTCCGTACTCGTTGAGGAGCGCGTCGACATCCTTCCCCTGTTCGGAGAGCTCGGTAATCTGGGCCTGCAGCTCGTTGGCGCGCTCGCCCATGCGGCGAATTTCCTTGGCGGCCGCCATGACCTCGGCAAGGATGGTGGTGTCCTTGTGCTCCAGGTTGGTTTCCTGCTCTAGGTAGCCTACCTGGCAGTCCTTTGCGTACTGGATCTGGCCGGCGTCGGGGCTGTCGATGCCCATGATGATCTTGAGCATGGTGGTTTTGCCGGCGCCGTTGGGTCCCACGAGCGCAAAACGCTCGCCGGGGTTGATCTGGAAGGACGCGCCACTAAAGAGGACGCGCGCGCCGAAGCTTTTTTCGATCTTGTCGACCAGGAGGATCATGGTGCCGCCTTTGACCTTGTGTGCCTATATGAAAAAAGGCCCCAACTTGCGTTGGAGCCTCATTCAATGCTCGGGTGGAGACGAGGGGGATCGAACCCCTGACCTCTTGACTGCCAGTCAAGCGCTCTCCCAGCTGAGCTACGCCCCCGTGCGAAGAAGTACTATACGGGAACTCCCCCGTCGATGCAAGGACAATTTTGGAAAAATTCGCAATCGCGGCGCGGGCCGCCATCCGCCCAACGGCCGTCTTGCCGGCGCCAGGCCCATTACCGGGGCCAATCGCGCTCCCGCCGACCCGGCGATTTCAAAACCATGCCGGTTTACGGGGCCAGGCCGGGAACCCCCGAGCATGCCGTCATCGGTAAAATCAAAACCGCAGGTAGACGGCTTGCGCATTCCGTGAAATGCAGGGTATGGACGGCCGGTCCGGGTCCAGCCCCGTAATCCGGCATAGTTTTGAAACGGTTCTTGTCAACCAGCATAATCTTTTACGTGGATTTGAACTGCAAACGTTTATCAAAGCAATTTGGCAGGCATATGGAGTGGGAACTATGGCAAAAAGAAGCCGGGCTATTTGCCCGGCCCCTTGATTCTCTGGTGGGCCCTCCGGGATTCGAACCCAGAACCCAGGGATTATGAGTCCCCTGCGCTAACCGTTGCGCCAAGAGCCCTTATAAAATGGCGTGTGCGATAGAGGCCAATAGAACAGATCCCTATCTTGAACCACGTCGTGAAATACTACCATGCACGCGGCGCCCGTTCAACGGACGATCTTGTCGACCAGGAGGATCATGGTGCCGCCTTTGACCTTATGTGCCTATATGAAAAAAGGCCCCAACTTGCGTTGGAGCCTCATTCAATGCTCGGGTGGAGACGAGGGGGATCGAACCCCTGACCTCTTGACTGCCAGTCAAGCGCTCT
>CALHJX010000282.1:0-2730 GCA_938033385.1 uncultured Collinsella sp.
CCGGCTGCAGGTTGGAGTTGGGGTCACGAACGTCGATGATCACGGCCTTGATGTGCTGGTTGTGCAGGTAGCGCTCGCCCATCGGACGCTCGTTGCGCTCGTTCTCGTAACGGCGCTGGTCGAAGTGCGGAAGCTCGGCCTCGACGCCCTCGCGAATCTTGACGATCGTGAAGTCGGGCGTGGACTGCAGCACGGTACCGCTGATGAGGTCACCGATGCGGCCGGAGAACTCCTCGTAGATCTGCTCGCGGGCGGAGTTGCGCACGATGGCGTTGATCTCGGCCTTGGCGTGCTGGGCGGCGATGCGGCTCGTGTTCTTGGGGGTGACGTCGATCTCCTCGAACTCGGTGAAGTTGCCTTCCTCGTCCATGGAATCGTCAATCGGCTCCAAACGGTAGACGTAGATCTTGCCGGTGGTGCGGTCGATGGTCACCTTGGCGCCCCACTCAAGATGCAGGATCTCGGCATAGCTCTTGGCGAGCGACTGCTCCAGGCGGTCGATCAGGTAGAGCTGGTCGATGTGCTTCTCCTGGCAAAGCTCCATCAGGGCGGACATCATGTCGGATGCTGCCATCTTACTTTCCTTCCTTCGCGGGCTTGAAGTCGTAGGTGGGCTTCAACTTGCACTTTTTAACATCAGAGAAATCGAGGGTGACGGACTCGCCGTCCTCGAGCTCGAGGGTCACGTTCGTCTCGGTGGCGGCGGCAATCTTGCCGGCGTACTTGCGACGGCCCTCGGTGGCGGTGGAGGTGAGCTCACAATTCTCGCCCACAAAGCGGGCAAAGTCGCACGGGCGGCGCAGCGGGCGCGCCATGCCCGGGCTCGACACCTCGAGCGTATAGCTCGAAGAGATGGGATCGAGCTCCTCAATCACATCGCCGACCCACTTTGTGTTGGCCGTGACGTCGTTGAGCGACAGGCTCTGACCCTCGGCACCCTCGATACGCACACGCACGCAGGGGGCCTTGGTGGCACCCACGAGCTCGACGTCGACGATATCGATATCGTGCTGGGGAGCGACGGCCTCGAGCGCGTCGATGATCGCCTGCTCGGTCTTGGTCTTGACCATTGCGGCACCTCCATCCATACAAAAAAGAAGCGGGGCCGAAACCCCACTTCTTTCAATTACAACTTCATTTGCAAGCAAACTATACCAATAGCTGCGGAAACGTGCAAGCACAGTACGAACCTGCAGGTCAGCGGGAGCACAGGTTCTCCACAAGAATAGAACAATTGACCGCAGGCACCAGGACAGGTACATGAAAAACGAGGGGCGACCTAGCCGGATCGCCCCTCGCCTATAGCACGTCAGCTAAGCGCGCAGTGCTTACTTGACCACCAGGTTGACCAGCTTACCGGGCACGCAGATGGCTTTGACGACCGTCTTGCCCTGGAGCCACTTGGCGACGGCGGCCTCGGCGGCAGCCTGCATATCCTCATTAGAGGCATCGCGGGCAACGTCGACGCGGCCGCGGACCTTGCCGAGCACCTGGACCACGATCTGCACCGTGTCCTCAACGGACTCGGCCAGGTCGAACTCGGGCCAGGCGGCGGTGTAGGCATTGCCCTCGCAGCCGAGCGCCTCGTGCCACAGCTCGTCGGCCCAGAACGGGCAGATGGGGGCAAGGACGCTCACGATATCCTTAGCCACGCCGTAGCACAGCGCCTTGTCGCGGGCGGTACCCTCGGTGGCGTTAAGGTAGGCGCTCGCCGCGTTGACGAGCTCCATGACGGCCGAGATGGCGGTGTTGAACTGGCCGCGATCGAAGTCCTCGGTGCACTTGGCGATGGTGCGGTGACGCTCGCGATAGAGCTTCATCGCAACCTCGTCGAGCGCGGACTTGTCGAAGGCCACGTTGGCATCGCCGGACTGGACGAGCTGCCAAACGATACGCCAGGCGCGCTTGATGAAGCGGTTGGCGCCCTCAACGGCCTTGGGATCCCAGTCGAAGTCCTTCTCGGGCGGGGCGATAAACAGGATCGCCAAACGCATGGTGTCGGCGCCGTAGGGCTCGATGACCGAGCTCGGGGGCACGACATTGCCCTTGGACTTGGACATGGTGTCGCCGTTCTCGTCCTTGACCATGCCCTGGCACAGCAGGTTGGTGAAGGGCTCGTCCACGCTCAGCAGGCCCAGGTCGCGCAGTGCCTTGGTAAAGAAGCGGCTGTAGAGCAGGTGCAGAATGGCGTGCTCGATGCCGCCGATGTAGTTATCGACGGGCATCCAACGGTCGGCGGCCTCACGGGAGAAGGGCAGCTCGGTGTTGTGCGGATCGGTATAGCGCAGGTAATACCAGCTGGAGCAGGTGAAGGTGTCCATGGTATCGGTCTCGCGCTTGGCCGGGCGGCCGCAGACCGGGCAGGTGGTCTCGTAGAACTCTTTGCACTCGGCGAGGGTCTCGCCGGCGCCCAGGTCCAGGTTCTCGGGCAGCGTCACCGGCAGCTGATCCTCGGGCACGGGCACAATGCCGCAGTGCTCACAGTGGATGGCCGGGATGGGGTTGCCCCAATAGCGCTGACGGGAAATGAGCCAGTCGCGCAGACGGAAGTTTACTTTCTTCTCACCGTTGCCGTCTTTAGCTAAATACTCGACGATCGCCGTTTTCGCCTCTTCGTTATCCATGCCGTCAAACTGCGCGGAATTGATTAATTTACCTTTACCGACATATGCCTCTGTCATCTCATCTGCCGTATACACCGAGCCGTCCTCGGAAACAACCGGGATGATT
>CALHJX010000283.1:0-6888 GCA_938033385.1 uncultured Collinsella sp.
GGCATCCTGCGCCTGGTCGCCGCGGCCGAAGCGCTTGGTGAGCCCGCGCGTCTCGAGCATGTAACCCATGGGTTCGTCCTTTCTCTTCCGGGCGCGCGGGCCGAGTCGCCGTGCCCGCGCGCCTTACCTTTCGGGTTCACCATCCATGGTGGGGCGCGTTTCTAACGAAGCTGTAACGGCCGTTGGGCTCTTTTGGCGCCAGCCCTTCTCGACCCGTACGCCGCTCATGGTATGTTTATCGCGATAACAAGGACGGAGGTGCTCGTGGCACGCAATAAGTACCCGGAGGAGACGGTCGAGAAGATTCTCGACGTTGCCGAGCGGCTCCTCGTGGAGCGCGGCTACGAGCACACCACGATGATCTGAAGAGCAATACGCTAAATCGGAAAAGGCAATCGAAGCCGCGTCTGTGGACTTATCGAGGGTTGAGATTCCCGCCCCATCCATCGGCACCCAGCAGAAGGTCGTCGACATCCTCGACCGCTTCGACACCCTAACGAAATCGCTCACCGACGGTATCCCCGCCGAAATCGAGGCGCGACGTCAGCAATACGAATATTACAGCGACCGCCTTGCTCGACTTCCCGCGCAAGGCAGGCGCCACGCGCAGCATGCTCTGGATCTTGGGTGTCGGTTCGATGTCGGCGTAGATGTTGAGCGTGACCATGGCGTTTCCCTCCATGCCGAGAGGCTGTATAAGCCGCCGTGGCGGGCGACGACTCATGCCCTCCCAAAAAACATGCGTAAGATCGAGCGGAGGCTGAGCACGCCGAAACGGCCCAGCGAGTGTTATTTTGCGAGCTAGGCGCATCGAAAGCGACCTTTCGTGGTATAAACTACTTGCCGGAAGCCGCGGCTTTCAGAGTACGGCTTACGTGTACGTTTAACCTCCGTGGGCGACGGGGTGCCGCAAGGCGTAGAATATCGCCCACCTGTAGGGGCCTGCAGCGATGCGGGCCCCGCTTCGTATGAAGGGGGCGTAACCGATGAAGATCGTATCCATCCCCAGGATTTCTTCGACCTCGTCGATGGCGACCGCGAGCTCATGCTTAAGCACAATCGCCCCTGCATCGTGGTGGTGAGGCTGCGTTTCCGCGGGAAGCGCAGGGACTTCGCCGTGCCGCTGCGTTCCAACATCGCCCCTAACGTGCCCAAAGACCAGTACTTTGCGTTGCCACCCCGCCCCACGACGCGCCCCGGCTGCCGCCACGGCATCCACTACATCAAGATGTTCCCCATAACCAAGGCCTATCAACGCCGCTTCAGGACCGAGGGCTCGGCCTACTACGAGACGCTCCAGCGCATCATCGATGGCAACACCAAGCGCATTGTCTCCGAGTGCCAGGCATACCTCGACCGCTACGAGCGCGAGGGAAGGCCTCGCTTTGCCGTCGACATCAACCGCATCGTGGGGCTGCTGGAGGGCGAGAAGTAGGGCACCTCGGCTCAGTCTCGAGCTATGCGGAACCGCTCCGCATTTTTGAACGCCGCGTGTGCGTCCCAAATACTTGAGAAACAAGCTGTGAAGTGCGGTGGCGCGCCCGTGCCCGTGCATAGCCGTCACCATCAGCGTCTACGCGGCGTCGGCTTCAAGTGGAACTGGCGCCGCTGCTGTATATGGTTTGCCTTGCTGCAAATAGCGATCAATGCCCACGATGCTTCTGCTTGCGCTTCAACTTCCGCTGCTCGAAGCGCGCATCAGCCTCTTCCGCGCGGCGCTGACTTCTTGCTTGAGCCGACTCCCGCTTCATCGCTTCCCGCTGTGCCGCGAGCGCCTGTTGTGCCTTGGTGCTCACCGCGGGCCGTTTAAGGGCTTTCGCTGCCTCGCGAGCGCGCCGCTTGGGGTTCTTCGCGGGCTTGCTTGTTTCAGTGTCCTTGTCGCCGAAGAACGAGAGCTTCTCCCATTCGCTTGTAACGAATCGCAGAATCTCCTCATCGGACGGCTCCGCGCCGAAGACGATGCGGGCGACGCCATACCTTCCGCCCTCGACGTGCTCCGCCAGCCCGACCCAGAATTGGTCGTCGTGATATACGGTCAGGGTGGACGACACGCTGATCTGCATGGTTGGTTCCTCCTTTATGTAGATGACCATGCAGAGAAGGGACAACCAAGGAGGCAGGTTACTGATGCGGACTAGCGCACGCCCACGACTACCCGACGGGGACTGTGTTTTCATCTCTGGTGGTTGGATTGTAGCACGTGCGAATGCGCCCGGCATCGCTGCTGACATGGCGCTACTGGGATTCGCTCCTCGATGCATCCTTGTGCACATTGCCTTCTCGGTTTCGAAACTTTAGAAATAATCGAGTTTCGAAACAGAGAAGGAGTGGATTATGGCTTGGGTAGACCGCAATACGTACCGACTCCACCGTGTTGGAGAGGCTAGCCGAGTACATGATGGACAATTCCGGCAACCTCAACTCGCCCAACAACATCGCCAACGTGCTCGACGCCAACAGGGTTCCCACCAACCACGTCACCGTCGGGCGCTATATCTCGTACCTCCGCGACGCTTTCGCCTTCTATGAGGCGAAGCGCTATGACATCAAGGGGAAGAAGTACATCACTAACCGAAGAGGACTCCTCACCGAATTCCCTTGAGATCGGGCGGCATTATTGAGCGTGGGCGTTCTCGTAGACATCTTTGATTTCTTCCGGCAAATTGTCGGGAATCAGCGCCTTCACCCTATCCTCGTTGCCATCTTGGATCGCCTGCTCGTAGTACCAGCATTTGAACTTCAACATATCCAGCGCACGGTTCATGTTTGCGATTTCCGACTCCATGTGGGCCTTCCGCTCCTCGAACATGGCCTTGCGCTGGGGGTATGTTGATGGACCCTCTGCACACCATTCCATGAACAGACGGATGTCCTTGATCTCCATTCCCGCCTTCTTCAGGCATTCGATGACCCGAAGCGCCTCGAGTTCCGTATCGCCGAATCGGCGAATGCCGGACGTCCGCTCCAGCCCCGGGAACAATCCCTGCTTGTCGTAATACCGCAGCGTTGAGGCGGGCAAGCCGAACATTTCCGCCACCTGTCCGATTGTGTACATGGCCCCTCCGAATAAATCTCGAATTCATTCCTTGACCTAAAGTCAGGTTTAGGTATTACCTTCATTCTCGTCAATACAAATCGGTAGCGCAAGGGGTGGTCCGTAATGGGCAAAACGGTCCTCGCCGGCGGCGTGAACGGCGTGGGCGAAATCATCGGGCGTCCCGCTCTTGAGCAGGCGCGACGAATGGGCATGGGAGTCTAGGCGCGGCTTAGCTGCGCGGAAGCAGTTTTGCACTCAAAACCATCGACAGGAGGAATCAAACATGACGATTAAGCAGACGGCGGGCAGGGATGCCCTGGGGGACTTTGCCCCCAAATTCGCTCAGCTCAATGACGATGTGCTGTTCGGCGAGGTGTGGAGCCGAGAAGACGGGCTTTCCCTTCGAGACCGCAGCGTGGTGACGGTGGTGGCTCTGATGGCGCAGGGTCTGACGGACTCTTCGTTCCAATATCATCTGATGTCCGCAAAGAGTAACGGGGTGACCAGGGCTGAGATAGCGGAAATCCTTACGCATGCGGCGTTTTACGCGGGATGGCCCAAGGCGTGGGCGGCCTTTCGCATGGCGAAGGAGGTTTGGGCGGATGGCGACGCCGCCGACGCAAGAGCTGAGCACCAAAACGAGATGGCCTTTCCTATCGGCGCCCCCAACGACGCATTTGCGAAGTACTTTATCGGGCAAAGCTACCTCGCGCCCCTTTCCACCGATCAGGTCGGCGTCTACAACGTGACGTTTGAGCCCGGCTGCCGCAACAACTGGCACGTCCATCGCGCCAAAAGCGGCGGCGGGCAGATCCTCGTCTGCGTGGCTGGTCGAGGGTTTTATCAGGAATGGGGCAAACCGGCACAGGAACTGTGCCCTGGCGATGTAGTAAATATTCCCGCGGGCGTAAAGCATTGGCACGGAGCCGCGCCCGACAGCTGGTTCTCCCATCTCGCGCTGGAGGTTCCGGGTGAGGAGACCTCCAACGAGTGGTTGGAGCCCGTGGACGACGAGGAATACCTTACAGCGACTAACAAGGAGGCATGAAGATGGAACAGTTAAATCTAGCGCAGGAATGGGACAAGGTGTTCCCCAAAAGTGACAAGGTTGAGCACAGCAAGGCGACTTTTCACAACCGATACGGCATCACGCTGGCGGCCGACGTCTACGTGCCAAAGAACGTGGAGGGCAAGCTGCCTGCCATCGCCGTCAGCGGTCCGTTTGGCGCGGTGAAGGAGCAAACGTCCGGCCTTTATGCGCAGAAAATGGCGGAGCTGGGCTTTTTCGCGATTGCCTTCGACCCGTCCTATACCGGCGAGAGCGGCGGTGCGCCCCGCTATGTGGCATCGCCGGACATCAACACCGAGGATTTCTGCGCAGCGGTGGATTTCCTCTCTGTGCAGAATAGCGTTGACCCGGAGCGCATCGGTATCATCGGCATCTGCGGTTGGGGCGGCATGGCAATCAATGCCGCAGCCATCGACACCCGTATCAAAGCTACCGCGGCTATGACCATGTACGATATGACCCGCGTGACCGCAAACGGCTACTTTGACGCCGAGGATTCCGAGCAGGCGCGCTTCGAAAAGCGGAAAGCGCTGAACGCGCAGCGCACCGAGGACTATAAAAATGACAGCTATGCGCTGGCGGGCGGCGTGGTCGATCAGCTGCCCGATGACGCGCCGCAGTTTGTGGCGGACTATTACGCCTACTACAAGACTCCGCGAGGCTACCATCCCCGCAGCCTGGGCTCCAATGGCGGTTGGAATGTGACGTCTTCGCTGTCGTTTTTGAATATGCCGATCTTGCAGTACGCCGGCGAGATCCGCTCCGCCGTGCTGCTGGTGCATGGCGAGAAGGCGCACTCCCGCTATTTCAGCGAAACCGCGTACGGCAAGCTGACGGGGGACAACAAGGAATTGCTCATTATCCCCGGCGCCAACCACACCGACCTTTACGATCAGACGGACATCATTCCGTTTGAAAAGCTGAAAGCGTTCTTTGAGGAGTATTTGAAATAAGACGCACCTTGCTTTTTACTTATTAACGGTCATGCATTTAGCGAGGACGGTTTGCGGCAAGACGCCTCGCCGCGCTACTAGTCGTCGGCCCGCGCCGCCGAGAGCAAGGCACCCAAATCGGCCCGAATCGCCTCCGCCTTGTTTCCGAGCTGCAACGGGGCCGAGTCGCCCGAGATGTTTACGCTCAGCAGGTGCGCATCCGGCAGCTTTGCGGTCATGCTCCAGAACGGGAGCGTGATGATGCCGGGGGTCATCTCGCCCACGCCGAGCTCCAGCAACAGCACGCGGCCAGCTCCGCGCTCGCGCATGAAACGCTCGTATCGTTCGAGACTCTCGCGCCATACCGTGCCCAGCAAAAACGTGTCGTCTCGCACCCACGGCACAAGCTGCCAGCCGCAATGCGGGCATCGGGGGACATCATCGCTGCGGATCTCGAAGCCCGCACTGCCCACGTGGTTGTAATGATTGGCGTGAAGGCGGCCGTTGGAAAGAAACTCATTTCCGTGGGGAAGAAACTTCTCGGTGAGTAAAGCTCATCGGAGCGGGGATAGAGCTTTGTCTGCGGGGTACGAAATGCTGGCTAGCGGTTGCGACGCCTTGTTGCAGAAATGCCAACTGCCGCGACTACACCACCGGCAACATTCAGGGCTGCCGCTATCGCGCTGTTGTCGCCCGTCGCGGGTAGGGTGGTCTCGGCTGGTTTAACTGCCGTTACTGCCTTGGTGGAAACGGGATTTGCCGCGGGCTTTTCTGTCTTGGGCTGCGGTGTGGGGTCGGGCTTGGTTTCCGGTTCGGGTTTGACCTCTGGGCTCGGTTTAACACTTGGATCGGGTTTGGAACCGCTCGTATCGGTTGCAATCAAGTGCACGTCGCTGTCGAAGACGTAGCGGATGTAGTAATCGTGCCGCGTCTCGTGCATAATCCCCTGCTCGCTGTCGAAGTCGCGGTCAACGTGTGTGCCAAGGCGGGTTGAGCTGGTGAGGTTCAGTCTGTAAGGGATTTGGTCGTCGGCGTAGCCGCCTGTAAAGACAGCGGTTGCTCTAACGTGATTGTCGATCATGGTCAGGGCAATAGAGACGCTGGCCTCTTTGGGGTTCTCGGTTTTTATAAGGCCTTCGGTATCGGTGTCGACCTTGAAGAGAAGGACGGTGTCGTTAAGCCCGTAGATGAAGTCCTCTGGTTTGTCGGGGAAATCGTATACAAACGCCTCATTCGGGGGTGCGGACAGAAAGTTGGACCGCGGGGCGGTCCGGACTGGAGGTTCGCATGTACAGCAGGGAGAAGGTCGAGCTCTTCCTCCTGGCGACGGAGGACGGCATGGGGCCCACCGCCGCCGCGGAGTTCGCGGGGGTCACGGTGAGCGCGGCCAAGAAGTGGGCGACGGGGCACCTCCCGCGCAGCTACACCGGCGGGGGCTGTAGAATCGTGGCGAGGAAACCGCCACGGAAGGAGGCCAGCTTGGGCCCCGACAAGTCGACCTACGCCCCGCCCGCGACCGGCCCGCTCGCCGGGCTCAACGAGGACCAGATAGAGAACCTGCTGCTCAGGGCGGTGTTGGCCGACCTAAAAGCGGAAGGGTGGGACCCGGCTTCGATCTCGAACAGGAGCAAGTGCGAGCTCGGCGAGAGATTGAGGCGGGCGACCGCCCTGCCCCTCCGCTCGATCACAGGTTTCTTGAGGATATCGAAGAGCTCCTATGAGTACTGGAGGCCCCGCGTCGCCGCGCCGCGCGACCGCGACGCCGACATACGCGACCGCGTGGTTCGCATCTTCCGCGAGTGTTAGCGTCAATATAATTTTCACCATTTCCACCAACGCATTTTCGCCAA
>CALHJX010000284.1:0-13566 GCA_938033385.1 uncultured Collinsella sp.
CTTTACATGCCGTTCACATCGCCCCCAAACGCCCCCACCCAAGGCACGTGCGGCCCACCACCGCGACGCCAAGTGGCGAAAAATGGGACGGGCCCCAGATTGCCCATGCGCGCGCAAAAGCACGCCGTGGCAATCTGGGGCCCGTCCCCAAATACCTATAAATTTGCAGGTCAGCGATGAGTTAACGATGCGCCAGCGGGTGCGCCGCCAGATAGACCTCGGTCAGTTGCTTACGATCGACATGCGTGTAGACCTGCGTGGTCGATATATCGGCATGTCCCAAGATCTCCTGTAGCACACGGAGGTCTGCGCCGCCCGCAAGCATATGGGTGGCAAAGGAGTGACGCAGCGTATGGGGATGGAGTCCCACCAGCCCCACCTGGCGCCCATAGCGCTCACAGATGGCATGGATGCCCTGGCGTGACAGACGGCGGCCGTTCTTATTTAAAAAGACCGCCGAGGTCTCGGTTCCGCGGGCATGGGCCGCCAAGCGGGAACGCCCCTCAGTTACATAGAGCGTCAGAGCTCGCGCCGCGCTTCCCACCAGCGGTGACAGGCGTTCCTTTGAGCCCTTACCGCGAACGAGCACAAAGCCATCGTCGATATGGATATCGCCCACATCGAGCCCCACCAACTCGCTCACACGTAAACCGCATCCGTAGAGCACTTCCAAGATGGCATGGTCGCGCAAGCCCATCTCGCCCTCGGGAAAGTCTTGATCGAGCAGCGCCGAGACATCCTCCACCGATAGATACTCCGGCAAACGCTCAGCCTTTTTAGGCAGGCGCAACGCCGCCGTTGGATTTTGGGCCACAGCCCCATCGCGCACCAAAAAGGCATGCAGGCCCTTCACGGCCGCAAGCGCACGCTCCACTGAGGCATCGGAATAGCCCCCATCACGACGGTCGGCAACAAAGCCCTCCACGACCTGACGAGTCACCTCTTCAAAAGACACAATACCCGCCCGCTCCAGATAGGCGCAGTACGTCGTCAGGTCACGACGATAGGCCGCAATCGTGTTGCGCGCCAAACCCCGCTCGACCGCGAGGTAATCGAGATACTCCCCCGCCGCCACGGCGAGCGACGAGGGAGTAGCTTCGGTATGTTCCTTATTCGCCGGCACCCTTAGTCCGTAGCGAGGTTCATGGGCGTCACCTGCAGACGGTCGACACCCTCGTGCTGGCCGATCGAAGCGCGCACGAACTCGCGGAACAGCGGCTGCGGGTTGGTCGGGCGGCTCTTGAACTCGGGATGAGCCTGGGTTGCCACATACCACGGATGCACGTCGCGCGGCAGCTCGACCATCTCGACCAGGCGCTCGTCGGGCGACAGGCCCGAGATAACCAAACCGGCGTCCTCGAGCTGGTCACGGAAGGCGTTGTTGAACTCAAAGCGATGACGGTGACGCTCGTAGACGAGTTCCTCGCCATATGCCTCGCGAGCGAGGGTATCGGCGGCGAGCTTGCACGGATAGGCACCCAGACGCATGGTGCCGCCCTTCTCGGTCACGTCCTCCTGCGAGCTCATCAGATCGATGACGCTATACGGGCCATCCGGATCGAACTCGGAGGAGCTGGCGCCGGCAAGGCCGACGACGTTGCGCGCAAATTCGCACACGGCCACCTGCATACCCAGGCAAATGCCCAGATACGGAATCTTGTGCTCACGGGCAAACTCGGCCGCGAGGATCTTGCCCTCCAGGGCGCGCTTGCCAAAGCCGCCGGGGACCAGGATGCCCGAGGCGTCGCCCAGAACCTCGGAGACATTCTGCTCGTCGAGGCTCTCGCCGTCGACCAGCTGGACGTCCACATGGCGATCGTAGAAGACGCCCGCATGGTGCAGGGCCTCGATAACCGACAGGTACGCATCGGGCAGCTGCGTGTACTTGCCCACGACGGCGATCTTCACCTTGTCGGCGTGCTGGTTGGCGTGGTTCTGTTTGCGCAGGAACTCGTTCCACTCGCTCATGTCGCGCTCACGCGGGTCCAGACCCAGGCGCTCGCAAATGCGCAGGTCAAAATCCTGCTCGGCAAGCAGCTGCGGAACATCGTAAATGCTCGCGCAGTCCTCGTTGGTAAAAACACAATCGGTGTCGACGTCGCAGAAGCTTGCGATCTTTCCGCGGATAGCGTCATCGATATGGTGGTCGGAGCGCAGCACGATGATATCGGGCTGGATGCCAAAGCTGCGGAGCTCCTTGACGGAATGCTGCGTGGGCTTGGTCTTGACCTCGTGGGCGGCGGCGATATAGGGAACGAGCGACACGTGGATGTAGCAGACGTTCTCGGGGCCGGCCTCCTTGCGGTACTGACGGATGGCCTCGACAAACGGTTGGGACTCGATGTCGCCGATCGTGCCGCCCAGCTCGGTGATGACTACATCGGAGCCGGTCTGCTCCTCGATGCGGCGGAACTTGTCCTTAATGGCATTGGTGACGTGAGGAATCACCTGCACGGTACCGCCCAAAAAGTCGCCGCGACGCTCGCGGGCGATCAAGCTCTTATAGATGGCGCCGGTCGTAAAGTTGGAATCGCGGGTCAGGTTCTCATCAATAAAGCGCTCGTAATGACCCAGGTCCAGGTCGGACTCGTAACCATCCTCGGTAACGAAGACCTCACCATGCTGGAAGGGGCTCATGGTACCGGGGTCGACGTTCAGATACGGATCGGCCTTCTGCATCGTTACTTTGTAGCCACGCGACTTGAGCAGACGGCCCAGCGAGGCCGCGGTGATACCCTTGCCCAGAGACGAAACCACGCCACCGGTTACGAACACATGCTTGGTCATATTGAGTTACCTGCGCTTCCCGTAGAAGTTGTTTATCCACATCTTACGGGTCTTCATTGTAATACTCGCGCCGCGGACCGTTCGCAATTTTTCTCGCGTGAGATTGCATTTCTCAATCTTGAAACAAAACGCCGCCCGGTTTCCCAGGCGGCGTCGCTATGGCGAGGGTTACATGCTGCTATCGATCAGCAACCTCGTCCTCAAGCATTTCTTGAACGAGCATGCCGGTACGGACGCCCTCAAGATACCACTCGCCACGTTCGGTGAGGCAAATGCCATTTGCAAGCTGACCGCCGTCGTCGCTATAACGCGAGACGACATCAATCATGCCTTCGGAATCCAAGCGATCGATTGCAGCGCGGGCACGATACGGCGAAACCCCCACGCGCTCGGCAAGCGTTTTGCGCGAGAAACCATACGGCCCGCCATTGTCTTCGGTTTGCTGGTCGATCTCCATCAACACCAGCACCTCGACACGCTTCATATCGTTGACACTCGCACGACCCTTGCCCGCCATAGCAGCCTCCTCAAACCGAGCACGAGCATCTAACGCGCCGTGCGCGACCGACACACCTCACGATGGCAGGTAATATCCATCATGCGGCATCCCGCTAAGGATGAAACAGTTACGGTTATTGTATACCGCTCAAAATGTTTCTAGGCAGGTAAACAGCTATTTTTCGCCGAAATAGGCGCTTTATTGATCAAAAAGCCGTACCGGGCGCTAACCCGATACGGCCAAAATGCAATGCAATTACCGCGGTGCTTCAAACTTAGCGATGGAAGAAACCGCGGCGCTCAAACTTGGGCTCGCAGCACACGTTGATACCAAGTTTGCGCAGTACCGTCTCGTCCGTCGGCGAGATAATCACGCTAAAGAAGGCATCGCAACCGCGCAGCTGCTCCAGGCCCGAAAGGACGCGAGCGGCCGTCTCACTCGTGGCCGAGGTGATCGACAGCGCCATAAGCGTCTCGTCGGTGTGGAGGCGCGGGTTTTTACTGCCCAGGAAATGCGTCTTGAGCTTGCTGATGGGCTCGATCGCCTCATCGCTAATGACCTCGAGCTCAAGGTCGACGCCCGAGACATGCTTAAGTGCATTCATGATGAGCGAGCTCGCGGCGCCCAGGCGCGTGGAAGTCTTGCCGGTCACCACGGAGCCATCGGGCATGACCATGGCACCCACGGGACCACCCGTCAGCTGCTCCCTGGTGAGGGCCGCCGAGCGCGCCGGTGAGTAGTTCTTATCGATGCCGGCTTTCTTCATAATAATCTTGAGACGGTCGACTTGCTCATCGCCCACGCCGGTACGGCGCACATTTTCGACCGCGGTAAAGTAGCGGCGGACGATCTCCATCTTGGAAGCGTCGCGGCAGGCATCGTCATCGGTGATGGCAAAGCCGACCATATTGACGCCCATGTCCGTAGGGCTCTGGTAGGGGCTCTTGCCCAGGATCTTTTCCATCAGGGCACGGACTACCGGGAAGGCCTCGACGTCGCGGTTGTAGTTGACCGTGGTCTTGTTGTAGGCCTCAAGGTGGAACGAATCGATGATATTGGCGTCGTCGAGGTCAGCCGTGGCGGCCTCGTAGGCAATATTGACCGGATGCGTCAGAGGAAGATTCCAGACAGGGAAGGTCTCGAACTTGGCATAGCCGGCGGCCGTGCCATGCTTGTGCTCGTGATAGAGCTGAGACAGGCAGGTGGCAAGCTTGCCCGAGCCCGGACCGGGGGCAGTGACCACGACGAGCGGTCGGGCGGTCTCGACAAACTCGTTCTTGCCGTAGCCATCGTCGGACACGATCAGATCGACATCGTGCGGATACCCCTCGATGGGATAGTGCAGCTTGGCGGGAATACCGAGCGCGTTCAGGCGGTTGCGGAACACATCGGCAGCGGGCTGGCCGGCATACTGGGTGATGACCACAGCCGCGACGGCAAAGCCGTTGCCGCGGAACAGGTCGACCAGGCGCAGCACATCCTCGTCATAGGTAATACCGAGGTCACCACGAGCCTTGTTTTTCTCGATGTGGTTCGCGTTGATCGCGATGATAACCTCGACATCGTCGGCGATGCTCTTGAGCATGCGGAACTTGCTGTCCGGTTCAAAACCCGGCAGCACGCGGCTCGCATGATAGTCATCGAACAGCTTACCACCAAACTCCAAATAGAGCTTGCCACCAAACTGCGAGATGCGCTCCTTAATGTGAGCAGCCTGCAGCTCGATATACTTCGCGTTGTCGAAACCCTGGCGCATATATGGCTCCCGTCCCGTTTCCATTTAATGTTCTAGGCGATTATAACGGAGCCCGCCCTCCCCGATACCCAGACCATCAACAGGCACCAACCAAACACGCCCACCGCAACCACCGGGGACCCGGGGTAGATCATTTGGGACGGGAAACAAGGCACTCAGCACCAACAATGAAAACGTCACAGGCAAAGCCAAAGCCAGCGAACGGGCACCAGAGCGAGCAAGCTACCCCCTGCACCAACAATGGCAGCGCCGCAGGTGGAGCAAAAGTCAGCGAAAGCCCGCCAGAGCGAGCAAGGTGACGTGAAAGAGGAGGGCATAGGCCTTTTGGCCATGCCCGACGATTGAACGTCAGATTGCCGCTCTGGCGGGCTTGCAGCGTCGAGTGGTTCCGGCGTTTGGTAAAACGCCGGAACACAAGAGCGCCCCCTCCCGCGCACGGAACGGGAGGGGACTAAAGGTAGGAGTCTACCGGTAGGTTTACCCCACCGGACAGACGATGACCAGGTGATCCTCTACAGGATCGTCAAGGTTTCCGTGGGGTACCCATTGGGTACTTAGAGCAGCACGCAGGCGACGGTCAGGATGACGGCGCAGACGACGGAGAGAGCGACGATGAGCTTAAGGGCAAACTTGAGCCAGGTCGTCCACTCGATCTTGGCCAGGGCGAGACCGCCCATGATGGCGCCGGAGGTCGGGGTGAACAGGTTCACGACACCGATGGCGGCGGAGAAGATCATGACCATGACCTCAGGCGAGAAGCCGAGCTTAACAGCCAGCGGTCCCATGATGGGCATGGAGACGGTGGCCATACCGGAGGTCGAGGGGATCAGGAAGGACAGGCCGAAGTAGACCAGGAAGCTCATGGGAGCGAAGATCACGCCGGACAGGCCAGCCAGGGCATTGGCGGCAGCGTCGAGGACGAAGACATCGAGGCCGGTGTTAGCCATGAGGACGGAGATACCACGGGCGAGGGCGATG
Organism: uncultured Collinsella sp.; assembly: GCA_938033385.1. Classification (GTDB taxonomy): domain Bacteria; phylum Actinomycetota; class Coriobacteriia; order Coriobacteriales; family Coriobacteriaceae; genus Collinsella. The sequence goes on from CALHJX010000284.1 coordinate 6,021, forward strand.
ACGAGAACAACGGACATCATGTCGGCAGCGCCGGTGATGAAGGTGTTAACAATCTGCTTCTCGGACAGGCCACCGATGATACCGATCAGGACGGCCATGAGGAAGAACCAGGTGGAAGCCTCGTCGAAGTACCACTGGCCAATGGGCAGGCCGGTGATCAGGGCAGACCAGCCCTGAACGACGGCGTTACCGTCGGCGTCGTAGACAGCGCCAGCGTCGAAGAAGTTGGCGACGCCCTCGTTGAGGTCGGCCAGCGGGATGAAGCCGACGATCATGACGACGAAGGTGAAGGCGAAGGCGATCAGAACACCCTTCTGACGACCGGTGAGCTTGACCTCCTTGTGGACCTCGGAAGCAGCCTTGCCGTGAGCTTCTTCGGCGTCCTTGAGCTCCTGCATCGACAGGATGGTAGAACCCTTGTCAGCCTTGACCTTCTTGGCATAGTTCATCACGAAGACGATGGACATAGCGGTAGTGACAATCCACAGGACGGCACCGAGGCCGATGATGATGGACTGGTTGACCTCAATGCCAACGCCGGTCAGAGCGTCGACGGCAGCGCCGACGGCGAACGGGTTAACCGTGGAGCCCAGGCAGCCGCAGCCAGCGCCGAGCAGGACGGTAGCGGCGCCGACCATCGGGTCGAAGCCAGCGGCCATCATGGTAGCGGCGAGCAGGGCGTAGAAGGGAACGGTCTCCTCGCACATACCATAAGTGGTACCACCGAGGGAGAAGATGAGCATCAGCACGGGAATGAGCATGATCTCGTTGCCCTTAAGCTTCTGCACCAGGACGGCGATGCCGTTGTCCAGAGCGCCGGTCTCGGTCATCATGCCGAGGAAGCCGCCCAGGATCATAACGAAGAGGCAGACGGGCAGAGCGTCAGCGAAGCCCTTAATCGGGGCGGTGCAGAAATCGCTCAGACGGGCGGCAGTAACCGCGCCGCCGGACGTGCCGGAGACGATAACGGTAATCACTGCGACAATTGCCAGCAGAGCAAGAAGAATGGTGAACGATGAAGGCATACCGCGCTTTTTCTTAGCGGTCTCAGTCATAGTTCTCATCCCCCCTTCATAAATCATTTAACTTTCTCGTGCGAAGCGGATCTTCCGTGCCGTGCCCACCGCCCGACGCGAGATATTTACCAGACACAGCCGCTCGGGGTGTGCAGCAATACACCCCGAGCGAGATGCTAGATGCTCTTACTTGAGCGTGGCGTACATGACAGCCTTGATGGTGTGCATGCGGTTCTCGGCCTCGTCGAAGACCTTGGAAGCGGGGCTCTCGAAGACCTCGTCGGTGACCTCCTGCTCGGTGATGCCGAACTGCTCGCACTTCTCGGCGCCAATGGTGGTGTTGGTGTCGTGGAAGCTGGGCAGGCAGTGCAGGAAGATAGCACCCGGGTTGGCCATAGCCATGACCTCGGAGGTAACGCGATACGGGGCGAGCTGAGCGATGCGCTCGGCCCAGACCTCGTCGGGCTCGCCCATGGAGACCCACACGTCGGTGTAGATAACGTCGGCACCCGTGACGCCGTCCTTGACGTCGGTGGTCAGCTTGATGGTGCAGCCGTTAGCCTCGGCGATGGGCTTGCAGGCCTCGATGACGTCGTCAGCGGGCATGCACTCCTCGGGGCCGCAGGCCACGAAGTTCATGCCGAGCTTGGAGCAGACGACCATGAGGGAGCGAGCGACATTGTTCTTGCAGTCGCCCATGAAGACGAGGGTCTTGCCCTTGATGTCGTAGTTGAAGTTCTCCTGGACGGTCAGGATATCGGCGAGCATCTGGGTGGGATGCCACTCAGTGGTCAGGCCGTTCCACACGGGCACGCCGGACTTAGCAGCGAGCTCCTCGACGTCATCCTGGGCAAAGCCACGGAACTCGATGCCGTCATACATGCGGCCGAGAACGCGGGCGGTGTCCTCGATGGACTCCTTCTTGCCCATCTGCGACGAACCGGGATCGAGGTAGGTAACGCCCATGCCCAGGTCCATGCCGCCGACCTCGAAGGCGCAGCGGGTACGAGTGGAGGTCTTCTGGAAGAGCAGAACGATGTTCTTGCCCTCGAGATAGCGGTGCGGAACGCCAGCGCGCTTCATATCCTTGAAGTTCTTGGAGAGCTTGAGCAGGTACTCGATCTCCTCGGTGGTGAGGTCGAGAAGCTTGAGGAAGCTACGGCCGGAGAGGTTAACACCCATGGTTTGATTCCTTTCGAAGAAATGAATTACGTAAGTATTAGTGTTGCCCGTTTAACGGGCGAAGCCGGTGCGGTTGTAGGGGGACCGCACCGGAAACGGAAAGACTTAGAGGTCCTCGCGCCAGAAGGGCATGCTCATGCAGCGCGGGCCGCCGCGGCCGCGGGAGAGCTCGGCGGAGGGCACGACGAGAAGGTCCAGGCCCTCCTTGTACAGCACGTCGTTGGTGACGGTGTTGCGGGCGTAGACGCAGATCTTGCCGGGCTCGACGCACAGGGTGTTGGAGCCGTCGTTCCACTGCTCGCGGGAGGCCGCGATCGGGTCGCCGCCGCCGCAGGGGATCAGCTTGACCTGGTCGACGCCGGTGGCGTCCTCCAGGACGTGCTCGAGGGTGTCCTCGATCAGGCGGATGTTCACGTCGCCCGGGTTCTTGCCGGCGGTCAGCTCGTAGACGCGCAGGGTGCCCATGATGGCGGGGTGGATCGTGAACTTATCGACGTCGATCTGGGTGAAGACCGTGTCGAGGTGCATGAAGGCGCGCGAGACCGGGATGTCGAAGGCCAGGATGCGCTCGACCTTGGAGTCGGAGTTCCAGAAGATGTTCTGGGCCATGACGTCGATCGCGGCGGCCTGGGTGCGCTGGGAGATGCCGACGGCGAGGGTCTTCTCGTTGATGTTCAGCACGTCGCCGCCCTCGGTGTGGAACTGGCAGTCGCGGCGGAAGTACAGCGAGACGTCCTTGTAGTCGGGGTGGTACTTGAAGACGTACTTGCCGTACAGGGTCTCGCGGTTGCGGGTGACCGAGTACATGCGGTTGAGGTTGACGCCCTCGCCGACGACCGCGAACGGGTCGCGGGTGAAGTAGAGGTTGGGCATCGGGTCGATGATCAGGTCGGACTCGGACTCGGAGTTGACCAGGGAGTCGAGGGTCGTGGACGCCGTGAGGGGCATGTCGATCTCGGACTTGGTCATGCCGGCCATGGTCTTCTTGACGAACTCGAGGTTGTCCTCGATGGAGTCCAGCTTCTCGCGGACGATCTGCGGCATGTGCTGGCCGCGGATGCCGGCCTCGGCGATGTACTGGTCGGTGAACTCGGCGCGGGCGCCGGGGACCTGGTCGAACACCTCGGCGACGAGGTTCTCGAGATAGAGGACCTCCACGCCCTGGTCCCTCAGGATCTGGGCGAAGGTGTCGTGCTCCTGCTGCGCGACCTCCAGGAACGGGACGTCGTCGAACAGGAGTCGCTCGAGCTCGTCGGGCGGCAGGTTGAGGAGCTCGTCGCCGGGACGGTGCAGGCAGACCTTCCTGAGCTTGCCGATCTCGGAAGGCACGTGCAGACCTTTCGTCATGGCCTCCTACCTTTCTTTCGGGCCTTTCGGCCGAATCTCTCAGCGCCCTTCCGTAACGGGCGCTGCTTGCTGACAGCTCTAGTTATATCCAAATTCCACCCGCAATTCCACCTCGCCCCCGAACGGTCAACAAAGTGCGATGAACGGTATATCGCATGTGATTCCCCCATGATGTACTTCGGCGTTCTAAAGTAACTTTTCTAAGGTAAACGCTCTTTTTTCCTAAAAACCATTTGCGATTGCGTCTCTAAACTTTTGATTCAGAATTGCATAGCTAAATCGGTTTTATGTATATAAATGATGTTTGTTTACGTTTCCGCCTGCATTCAATGATATTCAGCTATCCATCATTCTTATTCACACTTACGTACCAGTTGAGTGAGGATATAGACCGCTTGCAGACGAGCAGGGCGTCAGTCCTATGACTTGTCAGCGTAAGAAGTAGGTAAAGATACCGTTCACGCAATACGTCCGTGCCAGCGGTCGACTAAATTGAGACAATAGTGAATTAGAGTTAGGCTACCGTCCCCTACGGGGACTGAACGGACAGATGCATATGCCGAGCAAAATCGAAAAGAAGCAAGCCGCCGCAAAGCTGCGCAAGCCGCCGCGCGACTTCTCGTACACGCAAAACCGAGAGCTTAGCTGGCTGCGCTTTGACAACCGCGTGCTTGACGAAGCCTTCGATGAGACCGTTCCGCTGTTCGAGCGTCTAAAGTTCGTGTCGATTTTCGAGTCCAACCTCGACGAGTTTCTCATGGTGCGCGTGGGCGGCCTGTCCGATCTGGCGGAGCTCAAAAAACAACCTGTCGACAACAAGAGCAATATGACCGCCTCCGAACAGGTCGATGCTGTCATGGCCGAAATGCCCGGGCTCCTTACCCGTTGGGAGTCCATCTTTAAGAGCATCGAGGGCAAGCTCGACACCTTGGGCATTCACCGCGCCCGCATCGATTCGCTTACGCCCGAGGAGCGCACCTTTGTAACCCGCTACTTCCAGGCCTACGTGTCGCCGGTCATCTCGCCGCTGGTCATCGATCCTCGCCACCCCTTCCCCAACCTGCGCAATGGCGCGCTCTATCTGGCCTGTGGTCTGGACGGCGCCACCGACGAGGAGAGCCTGCTGGGCCTTATCGAGATTCCCGCCTCGATGAACCGCGTGGTCGAGATCCCCTCGCCCACCGGCACCTACTCCTACATCTTGCTCGAGGACGTCATCCTCGCCTGCCTGGACAGCTGCTTTGGCTCCTATAAACCGCTGGATCGTGCGCTGATCCGCGTCACCCGCAACGCCGACATCGATCCGGACGGGGAGGGCGTCGAAGAGGAAGAGGACTACCGCCAGCACATGAAGCGCATTCTCAAGAAGCGCCTGCGCCTGCAGCCGGTAGTGCTCGCGGTCTCGGGGTCGCTCGAGAAGGCGACGCTCAAGACTATCCGCAAGGCGCTCGAGCTTTCGCGTCGCTCGGTCTTTACCTGCGATATCCCGCTCAACCTGGGCTACGTCTTTGGCATTGAGGGCAAGATTCCCGAGCACCTGCGCAACGAGCTGCTCTTTACGCCGTTTAAGCCGCAGCCCAATCCCACCATCGACATGACCCGCTCCATCCGCGAGCAGGTGCTGCAGCACGACAAGCTGCTCTTCTACCCTTACGAGGCCATGAACCCGTTCTTGGACCTGGTGCACGAAGCAGCCTACGACCCCGAGTGCATCTCGTTGCGCATCACGCTCTACCGCGTGGCCAAGCAGAGCCGCCTATGCGAGTCGCTGATCGATGCTGCCGAGAACGGCAAAGAGGTCACGGTGCTCATGGAGCTCCGCGCACGCTTTGACGAGCAGAACAACATCGAGTGGGCCGAGCGCCTGGAAGAGGCCGGCTGCACCGTCATCTATGGTTCCGAGGGCTTTAAATGCCACTCAAAGATCTGCCAGCTCACCTATCGCGAGGGCATGGCGCTAACGCGCCTCACACTTTTGGGCACCGGCAACTTTAACGAGAAGACGGCCAAACTCTACAGCGACTTTATGCTCATGACAGCCCATCCCGGCATCGGCGAGGACGCCAACCTGTTCTTCCGCAACCTGTCGCTGGGCAACCTGCGCGGCGACTACCGCTTCCTGGGTGTGGCGCCCGTCGGACTGAAACCGCTCATCATGCGCGGGCTTGACCGCGAGATCCAGCGCGCCCTTGCCGGCGAGCCCGCCCGCGTGTTCTTTAAGCTCAACTCGCTGACCGACCGCGAGGTTATCGACAAGATCGCCGAGGCATCGTGTGCCGGCGTGCGCGTAGACATGATCATCCGAGGCATCTCGTGCCTCAAGCCCGGTGTTCCGGGCAAGACCGAGAACGTGCATGTCCGCTCCATCGTCGGACGCTTTTTGGAGCACGCGCGCGTCTATGCTTTCGGCGTGGACTCGGACATGATTTACCTGAGCTCGGCAGACATGATGACGCGCAACACCGAGCACCGCGTGGAGATTGCCTTCCCCGTGCTCGACCCCACCTGCCGCGCCCTGGTGCACGAGTACATGGGCATGCAGCTGCGCGACAACGTGAAGGCCCGCAGCCTCACGAGCGACGGCACCTGGGTCCCCGTGGAGCGTGCAGAGGGTGAGAAACCCTTCAACTCACAGGAAGCCCTGCTGGAGCGCGCCTATCGCAACGCCGAGGCCGCGCCCGAGCCCGTCATTGAGGCGGAACCTGCCTCCGAGGCCGAGCCGCAGCCAGTAGCACCCAAGGTCCAAGAGGTCCAGGCGACCGTCATTGAGCCCGAGCCTGCACCTGCACCTCAGCCCGATCCGCAGGTCACCAAGCCCGCACCCGAGACGAGCGCCCGTCGCGATAAGCCCGCTGGCAAGACCAAGGCCATCGAGCGCCATCGCCCCGGCCGCGTGCGCATGGGCCTGGGTCTGATCGGCCTGGGTCTTAAGACGCTCATTACCGGCAAGACGAAATAGTCGTTTGTAGAAGCAGTTTGTAGAAGCGCCCCGCATTTGAGGAAAGCCTCGGATGCGGGGCGCTTTTCCCTGCTACCATGGTGCGAACAACAACGCGAATGACAGGCAGGAATATGAAGCTCACTATAGAATCGATGACCTACGGCGCCGACGGGCTGGCGCACGCCGACAACGGCAAGGCCGTCTTTGTGCAGGGTGCCGTGGCAGGCGACACCGTCGAGGCCGAGGTCGTACAGGACGGCAAGTCGTTCATGCGCGCCCGCACCACCGAGATTCTGGAGCCAAGCCCCAATCGCATTCAGCCTCCCTGCCCCTTCGTGGGCATCTGCGGCGGCTGCTCGTGGGGCAATCTCTCACGCACGGCACAGCTCGCCGCCAAGGAGCAAAACCTGCGCTCCACGCTCGAGCGCATCGGCAAGTTCGCTCCTGAGCTGGCAGATGAGTTGGTACAGCCCATCTGCCACACCAAGGACGACTGGGGCTACCGCAATAAAATCGAGCTCGAACCGACCGTCGTCAACGGTCGCGTGCGCCTTGGCATGCACGGTGTCGACCCCAGCAAAATCGTGACCGTCGATATGTGTCCGCTGTTCGATAAGCGCTTCCCGAAGGCACTCAAATCGGTCGTCGGCGCACTCAACTATCTAAGCGGCAGCCATGACTTGGGGCTCGAACGCGTGGGCATTCGCGCGTCGCGGCGCACCAAGGCACTCGAGGTCGCACTCTGGACGCCCACGGGCTCCTTCCCTCGCTCGCAGGTGTCGCGCGTGTTGGCTGATGCCGCGCATCCCACGAGTGCGGTGCGCGTCATGAGCAAGGGCGAGAAGAAAGCCCGCCGCGTCTCCAAGGTGGAGATGCTCGCCGGTGAGGGTTCCTGGACCGAGAACATCGCCGACGGCCAAATGCGTCTTTCGGCCCCGTCGTTCTTCCAGGTCAACACCAAGGGTGCCGAGATTTTGATCGAGCTTGTCATGGAAGCGCTCGACCCGCAGGAAGGCGAGCTTGCCGTGGACCTGTACTGCGGTGCCGGCACCTTTACCCT
>CALHJX010000285.1:0-21704 GCA_938033385.1 uncultured Collinsella sp.
GCGCCGTCGCGGCGGCGGATTCCGTCGCGGCGCCTTGCGGTGCCACGATGTCGAGCGCGATCGGTGCAAAGGCGATTTCTTCCAGATAGGCCTCAATGGTCGGCTGATGCTTTTTGAGCTGCGCGATGGCAAAGCGCGAGGGGGCCTCGATCGTGAGCGTATCTTCGGTCAGGCTTATGGCCCGCGATTGCCCCAGCATGTTGATGAGGCGTGCATCTTGGCCGTCGCGCTGGCAAAAGGCGATGGCATCCCCCAGGATGATGCTTGCTTCCTCGTCCACTGTCTCTCCCGTTCTTTAGCTCTGAGCTCGCACGCGAGCGGCGCCGAGTTCGGTCAGATGGTATTTCTGGCCATGCTTGATGACCAAGCCGGCCTGCGCCAAGTCATTGAGCGTGCGTGACCAAGTGGGGGCCGAGTTTCCAAACGCCCTCGCCAGATCGGTTGCACCGCACGCTTGATTTTGCGCTAGATAGCCCAGCGCGGCGTTGCCGCGATCGCTTACGAACACGTCCGGTTGTGGCTGCGCATACTGATTTGCTGCATTAGGATACATCATTTGAGCTGCTGGTTGTTGAGAACTCTGCATCGGCGGCATTTGCTGTTGAAAACTTTGAGGCCACTGTTGGTAAGGCTGCGGAGGCATCTGCTGGGCCCAGGGGTTGTACTGCTGCTGCGGCATCTGCTGGTACGGCTGCTGATATCCCTGCTGGTACTGCTGCGGGAACTGCTGGCCGTACCCCAGCGGCGGCATCTGCTGATATGGATATCCCTGTTGGTACGGCTGATAGCCCATTTGCTGGCCACCCGGTGCGCCCGTCGCCTGCTGCATTGCTGCTGCATCCTGATCAGCCAGCGGCATGGCCTCTGGCATGTTTGGCGGCATCGACATAGATGCCGCCTGGGGCTCTTGTGTGGGAAGCATTCCGGGCTGCTGCATCTGCCTCACGGGGGGCTGCATCTGCTGCGTTGCCATGGGCTGCTGCGCAAAAGCTCCCGGCAGGGGATATGTGGGCTGCTCCGTCTCGGGCCGTACGGCAGCGCCGCGTCCGCCGGCACGCTCGATTTCCTGCACTCGTTTAGGGTTCAGGCTTACCGTAACCACGGTGCCGTTGCCCATGTTGTCCTCGATGGATACGGCACCGCCGGCGTTTTCCAAATACTCCTGCACCATGGGAAACCCTGCTCCGGTTCCACGGATATAGCGCTTCATCTTGCTGTTTGCGCTGGTAACGCCAAAGTCGAAAGCGCGTTCCTTGTCGTCGATGCCGGGTCCTTGATCAGCAAAGCGGATGGTGTCTCCGCCGTCCAGAATCGAGATGATGGGCTCGGCAAAGTGCGCGTGGATAAAGTTTTCGACAATCTCGCGGATGACCATGAGCGAGATGTGGCCACCTTGTTCTTTCATGCACTGGTAGACGGTGTTGGTCGTCTCTTCCAAATACGTGCGGACATCTTGCGGATCAATGACGATCACACGCGGTGTCGACAGCATGTCGTCATAGACGGCGATACGCGCGGCGTACATGGCTTTTGGCGCCTGCGTGGTCGTCTGCTCGCCTTCCGCACGCTCTTCGCGCACGCCGGTGATGTGCTCGTTGTCGGGTGCCGGGTCTCCAGAATCGACCATGGTGTAAAAGTCATCAGACATGCCGCTCGCAATCTTCCAAAAGGTTTCGAACAAATAGTAGCTCACCGCGCAATGTTTCTCATCTTTCGACAACTTTTCAAAACCTGTTGAAAACTTTGGAAAACTGGCGAAAAGTTCTCAACATTGCCAACATGACCTGTTGAAAACTCGATGAAATATCGTGAAAAGTTGTCATGCACCGCTAAATCGAGCTTGGCTTATGGGGGAACCGTGTGAACTGCGCAACCTTTTACCTTTGATTTCTTGACATTTGAACATTGATTTCCCTACAATCTTCAAGCTCACGTGTCTATATCTGCGTCCGCGTCCCCGCGGACACTCGAAATGCAGCAGGAGGAACTTAAGATGAAGCGTACGTATCAGCCTAATAAGCGTAAGCGTGCCAAGACCCATGGCTTCCGTGCCCGTATGGCCACTAAGGGTGGTCGTGCCGTGCTCGCCCGTCGTCGCGCCAAGGGCCGCAAGCGTCTCACTGTCTAGCAGCGATACACACATCTCGCATGAAGACTATTAAGTCTCGGCAAGATTTCGAGCATGTGTTCAGTCAGGGGCGTCGTTTCAATCACCCTCTGATTCGAATGACCATATGTGAATCGGTTGGCGAAGGCGACTCCGGAAGGGTCGCCTTCGTTGGTGCTAAGCGACTCGGTTGTGCCGTCGTGCGCAACCGATCTAAGCGTGTGATGCGCGAGGCCGCCCGCAGCTGCGGATTTCCCGTTGCGGGTTATGACATCATCTTGTTTGCAACTCCCAAGACGAGGGTTTCCTCGCCGCAGGAGATGGACAAGGCGTTGCGTTCGCTTATGAAGCGCGCCGGCGTTGCCGGGGAGGAGCGATGAGCAATCACGTTTTGCGACGTGTTGCCATCGCTCCTATTCGCATATATCAACAGGTTATTTCGCCCTTATTGCCTGACGCCTGCATTTATTACCCAACGTGCTCGCAATACGCCATCCAGGCGATTGAGAAGCACGGTGTTTTGAGAGGCTGCTGGCTTGCCGTGAGGCGCATCGCTCGCTGCAATCCCCTGCACGTCGGCGGTTATGACCCTGTGCCCTAGCGGGCACTCGCTATCGGAGGAAAACTTACATGTGGGATTGGATCGTTAACATCCTTTTCGAGCTGCTCAAGCTCATCCAGACCTTTGCGGTCGACTGGGGCCTGTCCATCATCATTCTGGTGGTCATCATCCGTCTGCTGCTGACGCCGCTTATGCTCAAGTCGACCAAGTCGACAGCTCGCATGCAGGTGCTGCAGCCCAAGATGCTCGAGATCCAGGAGCGCTATGCCGACGATCCTCAGCGCCAGGCCGAGGAGATGCAGAAGTTCTACAGCGAGAACAAGTTCAACCCGATGGCTGGCTGTCTGCCGCTGTTGATCCAGATGCCTGTCCTGTTCGCCCTGTTTACGTTGCTGCGCAACCTGCCGCAGTACTTTAACGACGGCACGTTCTCGTTCTTCAACATCCTGCCCGACCTGACCACCACGCCGAGCGCTTCCTTTGCCGATGGCTTTATGGTTGCGCTGCCTGCGCTGGTCTGCCTGATTCTGTTCGCCGTCCTGACCCTGATTCCGCAGCTCTATATGTCGCGCAACCAGACCGGCCAGCAGGCTCAGAGCATGCGTATGATGGCCGTTGTCATGACGGTCATGATGCTTTGGATGGGCTGGAGCCTTCCCGTTGGCGTTCTGCTGTACTACGACGTCTCGTCTGCTTGGCAGGTTATCCAGCAGATTTTTGTGACGCAGAAGGTCATCGACAAGGCGAAGGCCGATGAGGAGGAGCGTCTTAAGAACGCTCCGCTGCAGGTTGAGGTCACTCGTCGAGAGAAGAAGCCGCGCCCGCACAAGAAGAAGTAGTGGGATATCAATCTTATTTAGGTACCTAACTTTTGGAGTACGTTATGTCTGAAGAGATCATCGAGGATATGCTTGAGGAGGTTGCCCCGCAGGTCGCGGGCGATTATCCCGAGATTGCACAGCGCTACAAGGCTGGTGAAGAGCTGACCGATGAGGAGCTCGACACCATTGCCGATGTTGCGATTTCCATCCTGCGTTCCATCCTTTCGCACTTCGATGCCGCCAACTCTCCTATCGATGAGTATGAGGGCGACGAGGGTGAGCTGATTTTGGATGTAACGGCTCCCGACCTTGCTGTTCTCATTGGCCGTCATGGTCGCACCCTTGATGCCCTTCAGGTTATGTTCTCTTTGCTGGTGAGCCGCAAACTTGGCTTTAGGTATCCGGTTGTAGTGGACGTCGAGGGATACAAGAGCCGCCGTCAGGACAAGGTCGCCTCCATGGCTCAGTCTGCTGCCGAGCGCGCCATCCGCACTCATAAGAGTGTTTCGCTTCCGCCCATGAATGCCTACGAGCGTCGACTGGTTCACATTGCACTTCGTGGCAATGATGCCGTCGATACTCATTCTGAGGGTTCTGACCCTGATCGCCATGTGGTGATTGTTGCTCGATAATCTACTCGAGCTTATGCTAGGGGGACGTGGTTTCCACGTCCCCTTTTTTTGTCAAAAGTTCTCGATACGCTGATTTTTGTCAGAAAGGAGCTTTCGTTGTTAGTACTTACTGATCATCAGGCTGACGAGATGTTGAGTCGCCTAACTTTCTATTGCAAAGAATATTCCTTGAGCGTAACTGATATTGAGCTGAGGAAATGTATCCAGCATTTGGATTTGGTTCTAGAAACAAATAAGACAACCAATCTCACCCGTATTCTTAACGTAGAAGATGCTGCCGTACTTCATATCCTCGACTCACTTGTTTTGCTCCCCTATATCAATAAGGCTCCTGAGGGAGCTTTGCTTGATATGGGAACAGGTGCGGGCTTCCCTGGTATTCCATTAACCATAACCACGCATCGTAAAGCTACTTATATTGACTCTGTTGGCAAGAAGGTTGATGCGGTTAATTCCTTTGTCCATGCTCTTGGATTGAAACATGCTCATGCGGTTCATGATCGTCTTGAAGAATATGCTCGAAGCCATATGAAGCAGTTCTCCGTTGTAACCGCCCGCGCACTGGCCCCTCTACCGATTCTTGTTGAGTATGCGGCTCCGTACCTGAAGGATGGAGGGCTATTTGTTATCACCAAGGGCAATCCTTCGGATGAGGAGCTTGCTTCCGGCATGTCAGCAGCTAAGATTTGCGGCTTCACTTTGCTTCTGAATGACGCAATTGATTTGCCTGAAGGCTTGGGTCACAGGGAGTTCATTGTTCTTAAGAAGAGTCATTCAGCATCCGTTTCATTGCCTCGTGCAAATGGCGTGGCAAAGAAGAATCCGCTTGCCTAGATGTTTCACGTGAAACATAATGGATACTAACAACTTGCAGTGTTTCACGTGAAACATGGCGGTTGCTATCGATTCGGAATGTTTCACGTGAAACATCCTCCGTTTGACAGCTTTAATACACACCAGGAGGGACCGTGGGATTTCGCGACGTTAAGCGTTCTAAGAGCGCAAAAGACACGCGTATCATTGCAATCATCAATCAAAAAGGCGGCGTCGGTAAGTCAACGACGGCTGTAAACCTTGCAGCAGCACTGGGTGAGCAGGGTCGTAAGACACTGATTGTCGATTTTGATCCGCAGGGAAACAGCACCAGTGGATTCGGAATTGAAAAAGAAGATCTTGATCACTGCATCTATGATGCATTGTTGAATGATGTGCCGGCAGAATCGCTTGTTCTTGATACAAATTGCAAAAAGGTATTCGTAATTCCGGCTACAATTCAGCTTGCAGGCGCGGAAATTGAACTCGTAAGCGCAATTGCTCGTGAAACCCGTCTCAAAGATTTGCTTGAGCCGATTCAGGACGAGTTCGATTTTATTTTCATTGACTGCCCTCCTTCGCTCGGCCTGCTTACTATCAACGCTTTGACCGCAGCAGACAGCGTTTTGATTCCGATTCAGTGCGAGTATTACGCACTCGAGGGCGTTACGAAGCTGCTTGAGTCAATGAAGATGGTCAAATCTCGTCTGAACAAGGGCTTAGACACCTACGGTGTGCTTATGACCATGTATGACTCGCGTACTTCTCTATCGAATCAGGTTGTTGAGGAGGTTCAATCGTACTTTGGTGATAAGGCGTTTAAGACGTTGATCCCCCGTACGGTTAAAATCTCTGAAGCTCCGTCTTTTGGAGAACCGGTAATTACCTATGCACCTCAAAATAAGGGTGCAAAAGCATATATGAACCTTGCAAAAGAGGTGATCAAGCGTGCCTAGTGTAAAGAAACGTGGCGGATTGGGACGTGGACTCAATGCTTTGGTCTCAGAGGCCGAATATGAGACCGGTGGTTCGGCTGCATCGGCTTCGAATGCCGCATCTGAAACAAAACTACCTATTGAGGATATCGTTCCCAACCCTAATCAGCCGCGAATTCACTTTAACGAAACTGAACTTCGTGAGTTGAGCGAGTCAATCCAAGAACATGGCGTCTTGCAGCCGCTTTTGGTTCGCAAGCATGGAAACGGCTATGAGATCATCGCTGGTGAGCGTCGTTACCAAGCGTCAAAGCTTGCTGGTCTTGAGGAGCTGCCTGTCATCATTAAAGATGTTAATGATGAAGAGATGCTTGCTCTTGCACTTATCGAAAACCTTCAGCGTTCTGATCTGAATCCTGTCGAAGAGGCTAAGGGCTATCGCCAGCTCATCGATGCCAGCGGTATGACCCAGGAGGCATTGTCGAGGGCGGTAAGCAAGTCACGCTCTGCAATTACAAACTCGCTACGCCTTCTTGATCTTCCCGAAGTTGTTCAGCAGATGATATTTGAGGGCAAACTTACTGCTGGTCATGCACGTGCGATTCTTGCAGTTCCCTATGAGGATGCTCGAATTCGACTTGCTGAGAAGGTTGTTGCAGAGGGCCTTTCCGTAAGAGCGACAGAAAATCTTGCTCCGTTGTTTTCTGCCGGAGAGACACCTAAGACTCCGAGGCCTGCAACGCCTCAGTCTTTTAAAAAGGCTGCCCGCGTGCTTCGTCAGGTTTTTAATACCAACGTGCGTGTGAAGAGCTCGCGAGGAAAGAATAAGATTGAGATTGAGTTTAAAGACGAGGAAGAGCTCTCTCGTATTCTTGGTGAAATGATTCAGTTTGATCAAGGAGGCCAAGATGAGGAATAGGATTTTAACTGCGATTGCATTGGCGACGACTGTCGCGGTTGGTGCCTTTGCTGGCTATAAGATCGCGACAGACGATGAGCTTCGAGGTCGTTTGCTTCGTAGCGCGCAAGATATTGTCGATACATCCAAGAAGAAAATGGATGTTATGACAGAAGATGTTGCCATGCGCACTGCTCGGGTAACGAAGAATCCCAAGATTAATCAAGGTTGGGTTAGCAACCAATGGGAAAATGTAGGCTATTAGGTACCTAACAATTACTTAGCATATTTTGAGGGGTTCTTGTCTGATTCACGAGGCAAAGACCCCTTATTTTGGCCGTAAAAAATGGGACCAGTAGCAGCTGATTCAAAATTAAGGTCAATAAATGAAACGGCCTCGGTTGCATATCTTGCAACCGGGGCCGTTCGATGTTTCACATGAAACGTTTTGGGGTGCGACTCCCCTATGCGTTCTTCTGAACTTTGAAGCGCTGCTTCAGCTGTCCGCAAGCGGCGTCAATATCGTTACCACGGGAGTTACGAATCGTGGTCTCGATGCCACGAGACTCAAGGCGACGCTGAAGATCCTCAACCTTATGAATCGGCGATGGCTTGAGCGGGCTGCCCTCGATATCGTTGAGCTGAATCAGGTTGACGTGGCACAGCGTGCCCTCGCAGAAGTCACAGAGCGCCTGCATCTCGGGGTTGGTGTCGTTGACGCCCTCGATCATGGCGTATTCGTATGTCGGACGGCGGCCGGTCTTTTCGGTGTAGAGCTGAAGGGCCTCGTGAAGGCGCAGAAGTGTGTACTTCTTAACGCCCGGCATGAGTTTATTGCGGGTGGATTGAATGGCAGAGTGCAGAGAGACGGCGAGGGTAAACTGCTCGGGAATGTCGGCAAACTTACGAATACCAGGAATAACGCCGCTGGTGGAGACGGTGAGATGACGGGCTCCGATACCGATACCGTCAGGGTCATTAAGAATGCGTAGTGCCTTGAGGACCTCGTCGTAGTTGGCGAAAGGCTCACCCTGGCCCATGAACACTACGCTCGTCGCGCGCTCACCAAAGTCGTTGGAAACGTGGAGTACCTGGTCAACGATCTCCTGTGCGGACAGCGAACGCTTGAGGCCGTTCAGTCCGGTAGCGCAAAAAGCACAACCCATGCCACAGCCGGCTTGGGTGGATACACAGACAGACAGCTTATTGCGACGAGGCATACCGACGGTCTCGACGGAGATGCCGTCGTGATACTCGAGCAGATATTTACGAGAGCCATCCTTAGACACCTGCTTGGTAAGCTCGGTCGGTGTGTCGAAGGCAAAAGTCTCCTTCAGCTGCTCGCGGAAGGCCTTGGGAAGGTTGGTCATGTCATCAAACGAACAAACGTTCTTCTCAAAAACCCATTCAATGAGCTGCTTTGCGCGAAAAGCGGGTTGGCCGAGCCCGGCGACAAGCTCGCGAATATCGTTTTGGCTCAAGTCGCGAATGTCTTGAGATTTAGTCCTGGGATTCATGGAAGCCTTTCGATTTTGGGGAAACGTAGAGGGTATCGCTACAATATGGTATCAGCTGCAGAAATTATAGAGGAGGAGTCTGCCCATGCCGGGTAAAAGCCTAGAGAACATGCACGTAGCGGTCTTGGCGGGCGGCCATTCCGCCGAACGCGAGATTTCGCTCAATTCGGGAAAGAATGTCGTGGTGGCACTGAAGGAGGCCGGCTACACCTCGGTGGAGCTGCTCGACACCGCTGCCGATGACTTTATGGTGACTATGGCGACTGGTGGCTTCGACGTGGCGTTTATCGCCATGCACGGCGCCGGCGGCGAGGACGGCGCCATGCAGGGGGCCATGGAGACGCTGGGTATCCCCTACACGGCGTCAGGCGTGCTCGCCAGCGCATGTGGCGCCGATAAAGAGGTTTCAAAGCTTCTATATGCCAGGGCGGGCATCCCCATTGCCCCCGGCCTCGCGCTCGAGGTGGGCGATGAAGTCGATATCGATCATATCGTCGAGGTTTGTGGCGAGCGCTGCTTTGTGAAGCCGGCCGTCAACGGTTCCAGCTATGGCATTTCCCTGGTCCATGAGCCCTCCGAGCTGCCCGCGGCAATCGCCAAGGCGTTTGAGTACGGCGACAAAGTGCTGGTCGAGAAGTGCATCGAGGGTACCGAGATCACCGTCGGTGTATACGGTGAAGATGACGTGCGCGCCCTGCCGATTGTCGAGATTCGTAAGCCCGAGGACTGCGAGTTCTACGATCTGGACGTGAAATATGTCGACCCTACGGACATCCATCGCATTCCGGCGCAGATTTCACCCGAGAACTACGCTCGTGCCCAGGAGCTTGCCTGTGCCGCTCACAAGGCCCTCGGTTGCCTGGGTATCTCGCGCAGCGACTTTATCGTGAGCGAGGACGGCCCCGTTATCCTCGAGACCAATACCATTCCCGGCATGACCGATACGTCGCTGTATCCGGATGAGATCCGCCACACCGACGACATAACGTTCCCGCAGGTCTGTGACAGCCTAATCCGTATGGGCCTTCGTCGAGCGGGCATTGCATGCTAATCGAGGACGCGGTTTCGTCAGGAACGCCGCAGTTTGTCATCGACTCCTATGCCACGCTAGCCGAACGCGCCAAAACGCAGTCCTTTGGCCTTATCGAGGAAGATGTGATTGTCCTCGATACCGAGACCACAGGTCTTTCGGTGCAGGACAATGAGCTGATCGAGATCTCGGCGGCCCGTCTTTCGGGCCGCGAGATCGTCGACCGTTTCGATACCTTCGTGCATCCCAAGCAGCTGATTCCCGCCGAGATTACCGAGCTCACGAGCATTACAAATGCCGACGTGGCAGATGCCCCGTCGGCCGTTGAGGCCGTCGCCGCTCTCGCCGATTTTGTCGGTGGTTGCCCGGTGATCGCACATAACGCCACGTTCGACCGCTCGTTTATCGAGTCGGTCAAAGGCGGCGTCAACGTGAGCGATATTTGGATCGATTCGCTGGCGCTGTCGCGCATCGCGCTACCGCGCCTGGCCTCGCACAAGCTGTCTTTTATGGCCGATCTGTTTGGCTGTGACTCGGTATCACACCGTGCCAATGCCGACGTCGACGCCCTGTGCGGCGTATGGCGCGTGTTGCTTGTGGCACTCACCGACTTGCCCCAGGGCCTCATGGCGCGCCTAGCCGACATGCATCCGGACGTGCCTTGGTCCTATCGTCCTATCTTCTCATTCTTGGCAGGGCAGAACCCTGGTTCTATCTTCTCTCTCAGCGCCGCTCGTGCTGACGTTCTCAAGGCCGATCGCGCCGACGATCGGGTGGACGCCGACGAACTACCGGTCCTCAAGATGCCGAGTCGTGAGGAGATTGAGGCAGACTATGCGCCAGGTGGCCTGGTCAATCGCATGTACCCCACCTACGAGCCGCGTGATGAGCAGATCGCGATGGCGCTCGAGGTCCGCGATGCGCTGGTCACGGGCACTCATCGTGTAATTGAGGCGGGCACAGGCGTCGGCAAATCGATGGCCTATCTGGTGCCTTTTGCCGAGGCGGCACGCCGTAACAACATCACGGTTGGTATTGCGACCAAATCGAACAATCTTGCAGACCAGCTCATGTACCATGAGCTGCCAAAACTTGCCGAGCAACTGGACGGTGGTCTGTCATTTTGCGCTCTCAAGGGCTATGACCACTATCCGTGCCTGCGCAAGCTTGAGCGCATGAGCCGAGGCCAGGTCGAGATTACCACCAAGCGCGATCCGGCGGACACGCTCACGGCGGTCGCGGTCATTATGGCGTACGTCTGCCAATCAGCCGATGGCGACCTCGACTCGCTTGGCATTCGGTGGCGCAGCGTCAACCGCCCCGACTTTACGACGGCCTCGCGCGAGTGTGCTCGCCGCCTCTGCCCGTTTTTCCCTGATAAATGTTTGGTCCACGGCGCCCGCCGTCGTGCGGCGCATGCCGATGTGGTGGTCACCAACCATTCCCTGCTGTTCCGCAATGTTGCGGCCGAGGGCAGGATTTTGCCTCCGATTCGTCATTGGGTAATCGACGAGGCTCATTCTATCGAGCGCGAGGCGCGCCGTCAGTGGGCGCGCGTGGTGTCGGCGGACGAATCACGCGTTCTGTTTGAGCGCCTGGGTGGCTCGAGCACCGGTGCGCTAAGCCAGGTCTCCCGTGATTTGGCAACCTCCGAGGGCTCTACGCTCTATTTGGGCCTTACTGCCAAGGCGACGTCAACGGTTGCGCGCGCGAGCATGGCAATCGCCGACGTGTTCGATGGCGTTCGCGAGCTCGGCCGCCGTGCCCGTGGGGGTTATGACAATGCCAATCTATGGATTGGCCCCGAGCTGCGCGAATCTGACGACTGGCATGATTTCTTACCGTCGGCCTACACTGCCATCGACGCATTGGAACAAGCTGACAAGAGCGTCGACGCGCTGGTGCAAGCCGTCGCCGCCGACAAGCCCGAGGTTGTTGTCGACCTGGGTGATATTTCGCGCCGCCTGCACGAGCTGGCCGAGAACCTCAAACTCATCATTGACGGCACCGATGAACACTACGTGTATTCGCTGCAGGTCAATCGCAGGCTGCGTGCCGGCGGAGAGTCAATGACCGCAGAGCGCATCGACATTGGCGAGGCCTTGGCAACCGAGTGGCTGCCCGAGGTTCACACGGCTATCTTTGCCTCGGCGACCATGACGGTGTCCAAAAGCTTTGAACACTTTAACCACGCGGTCGGTCTCGATCGCATCGGTGCTTCAACATCCTCGTCGCTGCACTTGGACTCGAGCTACGACTTCGATTCGAACATGGCTGTAGTCGTTGCGGGCGATATCCCCGATCCGCGCGATCGTGAGAGCTATCTTACAGCGCTCGAGCGCGTGCTGGTCGACGCCCATCTTGCCATGGGCGGATCGGTGCTCACACTGTTCACCAATCGGCGCGACATGGAAGACCTGTACGCCCGCGTTGAGCCTAAGATGGCCCGTGCGGGTCTGGAGCTCAACTGCCAGCAGCGCAACTCATCTCCTCGTCGCCTGCGCGACCGGTTTATCAACGAGCCGACCTCGTCGCTTTTTGCCCTTAAGGCCTTCTGGGAGGGATTCGACGCCAGCGGCGAGACGCTGCGCTGCGTCATCATTCCCAAGCTGCCGTTCTCGAGTCCCACGGACCCGCTCTCGTGCGAGCGCAACCTGCGCGAAGACCGCGCTTGGGCGCGCTATTCGCTGCCCGAGGCGGTGCTCGAGGTCAAGCAGGCGGCCGGCCGCCTTATCCGCTCGTCGACCGATTGCGGCGTGCTGATTCTGGCCGACCCGCGCCTGGTGACGAAGGGCTACGGAAAGAAGTTCTTAACGTCGCTGCCCACGAGCTCCTACCAGCGCATCGAATCGGCGCAGATCGGGCACTATCTGCAACTGTGGCGCGCACGCCACGAGCGGCGTCGCTAAAGCGGACAGACGAGGGTTTTTGCCATATCGCACAGACGCTTTGACAGGGCGGGGTCATCCAAGATGCGGATGGCTCCGCCCGCTGCGATTATCTGGCTCAGTAGCCAACGCTCGGAGCCATAATGCACGGTTACCGTTGCCATGTCTGACCCGCTGCGCTCGATTAGGGTGATGCCGGCCCAGTCCAGATGCTCCGCCATATCGAATGGCATCAAGAGCTTTGCACTACGCTGCGTCCGGGCAAGGGAATCGTGGAGGGATGCGACGTCCGGTGCGTGAGGCACGACGGAGTCTTCCGTCAAGGCGAGTCCCTCGATTTTATCCATGCGATAGGTGCGCTGCTCATCGACTGCGATGTCCCAGGCAATCAAGTATGTTTGGTCGCCGTTTGCCGTAATGCGCAAGGGGTCGACCAGACGCTCGCGTGGCCGTGCATCGTCCATCGAGCGATACGAGATGCGGCAGCGAACGCCGTCCTGAATGGCGCAGCTCAGCTGCTGCCAGTGCGACCCGTGGTTGACGGTGTCAAAGACGCGCTGGTTATAGCCGAGCTCTTCGGGTAGAAGAGCATGCCGAATCCGGGCTGCCGTCTGTGGCTCGATCGCCAACGATTCAAGTTCGTGGTTGAGCACAGCGCCCTCGGCGGCACTCAGGCGCAACGGTAGAACACGCCCGGCGTCGCCGGTGAGGACCACACGCTCGCCGCGGCATTCGCAGATGATGCGCGCGCCCGATTCTCGGTCCGCGAGCGTCGAGACGATCTCGAGAATCTCGTCGAGCGATGCCCCCGTGATATCAAAGCGGCTGCAAAGCTCGTCTCGTGTCATGCCGCTCTCGCCGGCGGCGTAGAGGGCCTCCATGATGTCGATGGCGCGCGAGAGTTTCCGCTCGCTGGTGAGTTTACGCACGGACATGCTCGTGCACCGTCCTTTCAATGAGGCGGTTCCACGCCTGCTTGAGCGATTTGGGGGCCACGGGCCTCATGCCGTCCACGGCGTGGGCCATGCAAAATGAGGCGGCGGCTTCAAGGTCACGCACGTCAACGGTCCAGGTCCATCCCGCATCGGTGTGTGCGAGCTCACCTCGCCCGCGCGTGAGGCCGTTGATCATATCGATCTGCGTCTGAGGGGCGAACGAGAACGTGGCTGCAACGGGCGGTCGGTCGGCAAAATCGAATTCAAAGAACAGATAGTCGTTGAGATTGAAGTCCGCAGGGATGGCGTAGGCCTTCGAAGGACGCCAAGCGCGAACGATACGGTCGCAGCGGAATGTCCTGATGCCGTCGGTGACATTGTCGAGGCCGCAGAAGTACGCCACGCCCTCGCGTTCGAACATGCCGTAGACGCAGACGGTACGTTCTTTCTGCTCGCCGCGTCCGTTCTGATATAAAAATCGCAGCGCGCATCGCTCGGCAAAGGCGCTCCATACCGCATCGACGGTGGGAGAGCGGCGGATTGGTACTTCGTCCACCGCCGACATGCCGGTGAGGTAGGCAATTTTGGAGCGAATATCGGCAAGCGGCGCGGCAAAGGTGGAAGAGCCGGCCGCTAGTGTCTGGTCGATGGCGTTGAGCAGGATATCGGCGTCGTTTGCGGTAATGAGGCCGCCTGCAGCAAACGTGTGCTCGCGGTCGATTGTCCACGAGCTTTCCTCGGTCTCCTGCGCGCCGGCGGGGCGAACCTCCTTGATTAAGATGCCACGCTCGAGCAGTTTGTCACGATCGCGCCGAAACTTGCGCTTATCCGAGTCGATGTTGCCCGAGCCATATCCCAGGTCAGAATCCAAGACGATCTGCTCGGTCGTCAGCGGTTCGGGGGAGCTGTTGAGCACAAAGAAAAGATTGAGGATGCGCTGAGCCGTTTTGTCGAAACTGGGCTCCGAATTTCCCTTTTTAATTGTCGCGGTCGCGTCGCTTGCCGTCATAGAGTCCTCGCATGAGAAGGTGGTTTGCTGCCATGATTTTAGTCCGATATGGAGATTAGGCTATATCCTTGTCCGCTCGGGGCGTTAAGATGGCCCGAATTCGGTCGTTTGCGCTCGCTCGGGGTATACTTTCGACTATATACGGTTCTAATGTGCATGCATTGGGCCTATTTGTCGGATTATGGATGTGGAGCGCACATGGCGAACACCCAGAACTATATTAACCACCTGCTGCAGAACACCGGCATTACGCCGGCATGCAGCGAAGAAGAGCGCTTGGCTGCCGAGGATATCGCTCAGATCTTCCGCAACCACGGCTTTGATCCCGAGGTTCAGGAGTTCAATGCCCCGGCGCCCAGTAGGTTGGCATTTGCCGTTACCGGTATTCTTGCGTTTGCCGGTGCCCTGCTGATGGGCATCGGCGGCGGTATCGGCTTGGTCGGCACCTTGCTGGCTATTGTCGGCGCCGTTCTTTACGTGCTCGAACGCACGGGCCACCCCGTGGTTTCGCGCCTGGGCAAGACGGGCGTGAGCCAAAATGTCATCGCCTACCACAAGGCCTCGGGCCCGCTCGCGTCTCCACGCAACCGCCCGGTGGTCGTTGTCGCACACTACGACTCTCCCCGTGCTGAGCTGCTCGCCCGCGAGCCCTATGCTTCGTATCGTGCGCTCATCGCCAAGCTGTTGCCCGTTGCCACGGTTGCCCCCGCTGCCGTTGCCATCCTGCGCATCCTGCCGCTCCCCGGCGCGCTCAAGGTTCTGCTGTGGATTGTCGCGATCCTCGCTTCCCTCGTTGCGCTTGCCAACGCGGCAAACATCATCTCTAATCGCCACATTCTTCCCTATACGTCCGGCGCGGTGTGCAACAAGTCTTCTGTCGCCGCTATGCTCGGCGTTATGGACAACGTTGCTCCCTTCCAGGGCGAAAACGAGTTTCCCGACGATGTTCCGTTCGATACCTATTTTGGGGAGCAGAAGCGTCGTGCCGAGGAAATGGCGCGCGCAGTGGCGGAATATGCCGCGGCCCAGCAGCAAAACGACTACGGCAACACCATCGAGTATGAAGAGCCTACCTACGCCGAGGACGAGTTCGGTCAGCCGATTGCTCCCGACGCTCAGACCGAGCCCGAACAGGGTGAGGCTTTCGACGAGCAGATCGAGGGCTTTGAGGGTGCATCTGCCGACGAGACGCTGATCGGCGCTATCGTGCCCGAGGATCAGAATCAGGCTGTCCAGGCCGAAGAGTTCAATGACGAGGTTCCCGCTGCCGAGTCGGCGGAGGAACCTGCCGCGGTCGAGCCCGAGCCCAAGCTCTATCGCAACGCCGCCGGCAACATCCGCTTTGGTTCGGATGCCATCCGTGCGCTCGGAATGCTTCCCGAGTCCTGCACGCTCGATTACGAGGAGGGCGAGGAGCCGACGTTTGAGCCCGAGCCTGCGCCCGTTGTCACTGCGGATGATGAGTCTGCCGCGGTTACCGCTGCCGTTGCCGAGCCCGAGGCGGTGTCCGCGATCGATCCCGCGGCAGGACTGGACGTTTTGGCTCCCGCCGCGCCGGCGCAAGACGTTGCGGACGAGTCTGACGACGATTACGTTGAACAGCCGAGGCGCGTGTCTTACGAGAGCGATACTGATTTCTCGGCCGAGATTCCCGCGGCAACGCCCCATGCCGACATTGCATCCGCGTTCTCGTCGATTGGCGCCAGCGCTTCCAACTTCTTTAAGGGTGCGCTTGCAAAGGGCAAGAAATTTGTCGACGATTTCGAGGAGAAGCGCGCTGCCGCACGCGAGGCTGCCGAGCAGGAGGCTATCGCTCAGCAGCAGGCAGCCGAGGCGGCACGTGAGCACGCGGCGCAAGAGTTCGAGCAGAACGAGGCTATGCAGTCCGCGCCCGTCGACGCCGCCGAAGCTACAACGTCCTTTGAGTCCCAGCAACCGGCGTCCGCGGATGTTGTTGAGGCGACGACGTCTTTCGAGGCCCAGCAGCACGTCGATAGCACCATGTCGTTTGATGCCGCGCAGTTCGATTCCACGATAACGTTTGAAAAGCAAGGCACCGCGATTGCCGAGCCCCTTCCTGTTTCCGATGAACAGGGCGACGCGGCAGACGATGACGAGCCTATTGATGCTGCCGAAATCCAAGATGCCGCCGAGGACGAGTCCGTCGAGGCCAACTCTGACGAAGAGCAATACGCGGCAGCCGAGCAAGATGATTCGACCGAGGCCGAGCAGGAGGAAGTGTCTGTGGTTTCCGAGACTCTCGAAACGGATGAGTCGAGACCTTACTCCACGCAGATTTTCACCATGCCGACCCCGAGTGGTTCCGGTGCCACGGTTGCCAATGTCGCTCCCACCCAGGACGAAACGGTCGATTCCCTTATGGCCCAGATTTCCTCCCAAGCATCGCCGCGTCCGCAGATGAATGTTCCCGATCCGGCGTCGGCACCGTCGCCTGCACCCTCCTCGTCTCCGCTGGCTTCGGTCCCCGATCCGTCGCTGCCGTCTATGAAGCAGGCAAACGTTGCGTCTCGCACGTCGCTGTTCGACCTTCCCGATCCCTCTGCCCAGGTCAACGACCCCTTTGCTACCGCCCAAGGTCCCGAACCCACATCGGCACCCGTTGCGCCTCCCATGCCCGTTGCGTCGGGCGCGCAGCCGATCGAGACCATTTCGGCTCCCGCCCCGGCGGCACCCAAGTCTCGTAAGCGCGGCCTGGGTGGCCTGTTCGGTCGTAAAAAGAAAAACGAGCAGGACAGCATGAGTGACTGGCTGGGCGTCGAAGACGATTACGATGCCAAGAAGTCCGGTCGCGGTATCGGTTCGTGGGATAACTTCGAGGACGATAACGATGGCTGGAAGGGTGGCGCTACGTCTTCCGATGGCGCTTCTTCCGAAGATATGCTCTCGGCTGTCGCCTCTATGGGCGATGATGAGCTGCTCGGTCACGATATCTGGTTTGTGGCAACGGGCGCCTCGGATTGTGATGGCGCCGGCATGAAGGCCTTCTTGGCTTCGCATCGCGATAAGCTCCGCGGCGTATTCTTCATCAATCTTGAATCCGTCGGCGCCGGTAGGCTTTCGGTTGTGACGGTCGAGGGCGAACAACAACTGCTCAAGGGCGATCGCCGCATCATGAACCTGGTCAGCAAGGTGTGCAAGTCGTTCCATGTCGATTGTGGCGCGCTCGAGATGCCCTATGCCAAGACCGATGCCTATGCCGCGCTCGAGGCGAGCCGCCGAGCCCTCACCATCGCCGGCGTGGACGGCACGCGTCTGGCTTGCGCTCGTACCGAGGACGACCTGCCCCACAATGTCAACCCGACGAACATTGCCACGGTATCCGAGGTCGTGACCGAGGTTATCCGCCGTTCGTAGACGGAGCTCTAAGGAGTCAACGTGTTTTCGTATATTAAGCGCCATTGGCCTGTCTACGTGATTTTGACCTTGATTGCCATTGCGTTAGGATTTGGGGCTGCCTACATCGTGGGTGCAAAGGGCTCGACCCCCGCCTCCGCAATCAACGAAGAGGTGGAGCAAGAACAGAGTACGGGTGCCGATGGGATTCCTGAGTCCGAGCAGGCAATCGTTGATGGTGGATCTTCGTCTGCAGAGTAGATACGGCGATTTACATGATTGAAAGCGGGCGAGCCAGGGGTACCCGGCGACCCGCTTTTTCATCGCGCTAGCGCTTCTTTGGGATCGACCTAAGGCGAGCGAACCATAGGGCTGCGGCACCCGAGGTCAGGAGCGCGGTGATGCAAGCGGCGATGGGAACTGATCCTGTTGCCGGTAGGTCCTGCGGTAGGGTACAGCGTTGAATGACGCTGTCCTCGTCATGTGACTCAAGTTTATCGCCGCCACCGTTGCGGCAAAGATCGACGCGCGCGCTGTTGGTGAGTGCGGTTTGGGGCGTATAAGCCGACGTTGCCTGCATGTGTACGACTGCGCCCCGAGCGTCTGTGCCAAGGATTGCTTTGGCATCGTCAAGGTCGTCGTGCTCATCTTTGAGATCATCGCGGGTCCAAGAATCCGCATCGCTTCGAGTCGTAAAGTCGGCGGCTACCGCACCGTATTCAATTCGAATGCCCGTTACGACGGTATTGGATGCAAGGTCGAGTTCTTTCGCCTCGAGTGTGGTGGATTCCGTGGTCGAGATGTCCGCCTTCCAGAGGTGCCAACCGTCGTAATCGACGAGGCGACAGTCCTCACCCAGGCTCTCTTTTACTTCGTCGGACTCAAGCCAAGGATTTTCGTGCCCATCGTCAAGTGTCGCGTTTGCCGGCTCATCGACGTCTGTCGAGTCCAACGGCGTCGTGCGATACCATACGTTGCACAGACCGTTGAGGTCGCCGATGGCGACGGGGGTTTCGATTGAGATGAATCTCGCTGTGCCGTCTTTGGCGCACTCAAGATCATCGGTAATCGTAAACTCATCAACCCAAGTAGCGGAATCGTTTCGAGCATCGATGGTATAGGAGAAAAGCCCATCACTATTGGTTTGCGTCGTGGCGCGGTTTTTACCATCGCCGTTAGCCAACAGGCCCTTTTCGATAGGTTGGACAAGTTCCTGACGCTTGTCGACCTGCCCCTTGATCTCGATGGGTGCATCCTTCATCGCGACGGATTGGACTTCTCCCGTATCCTTTATTTCAAACGTTATCTCCTCGGCAAGGTCATAGGTCCGCGGAGAAATCATTTCGCGCAACGAGTAGGTGCCGGGTGCAAGATGTTCGACGCGGTGCGGCTTGTCGGATGAGGTCCAGGAGTCTATTTCGGTTTTATCGGGACCATATAAGGTGAGTTGTGCGCCTTTCACTTCCTGCTCTCCGCTTGCATCGACCTTGGAGATATCAACCTTGGTGTAATCGTCGGATACGTTAAGCCGTGCTTCTACAACGGGTGTTTTCTGGTCGGCATAAGTAAGGTCGACAATATGGGTTGTCCGATCGAGCAAGAAGCCTGCCGGCGCTTGAGTCTCGACAACCTCGTAGCGTGCGGTGCCAGATCCCAGCGGGAGGTCGTCCGCGCGTGCTTCTCCAGTTTCATCCGTCGTGACGGTCGCGACAGTCTCACCGTCGAGCGCGGCAATGCTACCGTCGGGGCGCACGATATCACCCGAGGCACGGATCTCAAAGATGGCGCCCGCGAGGCTGCTGCCGTCTACGGCATCGGTTTTAACGATCCTGATGTTTCCGGTCGCGGCGTGGTCATAATACGAGGCGATTGCAACGGGCGTTAGGTTCATGTCGGCGGGTATGTTTACCTCGATCTCTTCGTCGACAAGATAGGGCTCTTTGGCCGAGGTTTCGCGTACATAATAGGTGCCCGGCACGAGCGATTCGGGCAGTGTGACGGTCCCGGTCGCGTCAGTCGTAAAGGTGTCCATTACGTTATGTGCTGGATACCAGCAAGTTTGTGAGACAGGTTCATGATTGCTGTCGAGGAGTTGGAAGGTGAATCCGGCTAGTGGAACAGAAGCGCCTGTTTGGGCATCGCGTTTTACAATCTGGAGATGCGTCGACAGCGCGTGGTTGTCCACGATATATTGAAGCTCGGCGCCGTTGGAAATCTGATTGGCCCCGACGGTCCATTCCCCTGCACGTTTAAAACCCTCGGGGACGGTTTCCGGAACCTCGCGAATCGTGTAGCCGGCACGGTCGTATGGGACGGCTCCGTGGACACCGGCGGGTCGCTTGCCTGTGCCGAACCATGCTTCGGGCTGATCTTTGGTGGAGGCAAAGCCATAGATGTTTGTGGTCAGTGTGCCAACAACCTGCTGAGAGCTGTTGCTGACAACCTCAAAGACAACACCTTCCGCCGGCTGCTCCAGGCCGGATTGGTCGCTATTGCCGTAATCCTTGAATTTGGAAATCTCAAGGTCAAACGCAATGGGGATATCGGAAATGCGAGATTCGATCTCGACCACGCCTGAATCGCCGAGCTGGTCGGCTCCAACGGTATAGGTCCAGCTGTCGTTGGATGGCAGGTAGCCCTCGGGGGCTTTTGATTCGTAGATGGTAAAGGTTCCTAAGGGGACATCGGCGAGGGTGGCCTGACCGCTTTCGTCGGTCGTGAGGATTTGCGCCCATCCAGGGGTTGATTGCGACACACACGTGAACTCTGCTCCTGCGAGTGAAGAACCTACCTGGGGGCCGGCATTCGTCGCGGTATCGAGTTTTACGATACGCAGGTTGATGGTGCCGGGCTGTTCATCAATGGCGACCCGCCCGCCGTCATTCCCCGTGGTAAAGGCGATGCGATCGTGGCGGGGGACATAGCCGGCCGGCGCCTTCGTTTCAACTAGGTAGTATGCCGTGTTGGGCAGAAGTGTTGCTTGCGCCCGACCGTTGCTGTCCATCTGGATGGTGCCGACATGCGCGCCGCTGGCGCTCTCAAAAACATCGAATGTTGCCCCGGCAAACTGATAAGTATTGTTTCCGCTGGTAATGGCAGCGTTTGCAGACTGCTTTTGGAAGGAAACAGAGACCGCCGGCAGTACATAGAGCATGTCCTGACGTTTGCTGCCGCCCGATACGGCTCCTAGATAGCGCCGCGCGCGGTGCGGAGCGGCTTTGATGCTTCCTGATTTTGCGCTGTCGTGGAGCCACCGCGCCGCCGCCACGACTTCATTGTCAGTGGTAAAGTGTCCACTCTTGGTTTTGCCCTGAGCGGTCGTGTAAGAGTAGGTACCGTCGACATGGGTAGTGCCGTTGAGCATCCATACGGCAAGCTGGGTTGCGGCGCGGGCACGATCGGGTGAAAGATGGTAACCGCCAAACGACGTGGCGGTAGGATATCCGTGACAAACGATTGCCGCGAACTCGTCGTCGAGCCACACCCAGCCTTGATCAAAGTTGAGCCATGGGCCGCCCGGCTTGGTGGGGCCGGGGCGCTCCTGGTTCATGCAGTAGGCAATCGAGGCGTCTTGAGCTTCATACTTGCCGATGAGGAAGGGCCCACAATCATCGCTAATAGTGCGGAAGCCGAGCTGGTCGTAGCCATCGACGGCAAATGCGGCTCCCGGTGCCAGGCAGCCGAAAAGCAGGAAGAGGAGCAGGAGCAGCGGACCTGTTGCGATTGCGCTGTGGACAGAGTGCGTGGGTGCGTTGGACATGGCTGCTCCTTATCCCTCGTGCGCCGCACGGGGAGGCTGCGACGCGTAGGATGAGGCTACCCCCGAGGTTCATGCGGGTAAGTACCGGAGCCTGACCAAAAGCTTGCCCAATTCCTGACAAATTGAGCTCAAATACAACAATCAAGCAAAAGTGCAGGTAGAAGATAGGGAGAACAGGAAGTCAAAGGTCCTCGTCTCCACAATTGACGTGATTTTCAAACGAATCTCCACAGCTAAAACAAGCATCGCCACTCTTGTATCGAACAAGACAACCGCGTTATACTATCCCCTACATATGCGGGCATCGCCAAGTGGTAAGGCATCAGCTTCCCAAGCTGACACTCGCGGGTTCGAGTCCCGTTGCCCGCTCCAGTTAAGAGCACAAGCACGGCACCATCACGGTGCCGTGCTTTTTTCAATAAAGCGCCGGGACTCGAACCCGA
>CALHJX010000286.1:0-2298 GCA_938033385.1 uncultured Collinsella sp.
AGCTGCTGGCCAAGTCGCGCGCCGAAAGTGCCCGCCGTCGCGCCCAAGACGAGCGCCTGGCCGTCGCCGCCCAATGGAACAAACGCATCCAGATCGCGGAAGCGAAGGAGAAGAACATGGACATCCGCAATCTCGAGGGTTCAATCGTCGCCCTTGTTACGCCATTTAAAAAGGACGGCAGTGTCGACTTTGACGCACTCGAGCGCCTTGTCGATTTCCACCTGCAAAACGGCACTGACGCCATCCTCACCCTGGGCACCACAGGCGAGAGCGCCACGATGACCGATGACGAGGACAACTCCGTTGTCGCCGCCGTGGTCAAGCAGGTTGCAGGACGCATCCCCGTCATCGCCGGCTCGGGCTCCAACTCCACGCAAACCATGCTCACCAAGTCGCTCACCTACCAGGGCTTGGGCGCCGATGGCCTACTGCTCATTACCCCCTACTACAACAAGTCCAATGAAGAGGGTATCTATCAGCACTTTAAGACCGTCGCCGACGCCGTGGACATCCCCTGCATCCTGTACAACATCCCCGGCCGCTGCGGCTGCGACATCAGCGAGCGCAACGTAGAACGCTTAGCCGCGCACCCCAACATCATGGGCATCAAGGAGGCCTCGGGTAACGTCGCTTATGCCGCAAAGATCGCCCACCTGCTGTCCGACGACTTCCGCATGTACTCGGGCGAGGACGCGCTCACCGTGCCGCTCATGAGCCTGGGCGCCTCGGGCACCATCAGCGTATGGGCCGATGTTCAGCCGCAGCTCGTGCATGACATGTGCCGCGCCTATCTGGATGGTGACGTGGCACGTGCCCGCGATATCCAAATTGCCGGCCAGCCGCTCATCAACGCCCTCTTTAGTGAGGTCAACCCCATCCCCGTTAAGGAAGCGCTCGCCCAGATGGGTATGATCGAAGCCAACTACCGCATGCCGCTGTGCCCCATGGCAGACGACACGCGCGCCGCACTTACCGATGCTCTGAAGGGAGCTGGTCTGCTTGATTAAGACCGTCATTATGGGAACGGGCCGTATGGGCTCGCTCATCCGCACCACCGCCGAGGTCGTTGTCGACGCCGCCGGTCAGCACGTTTTTGATATCGTCGCCCAGATCGGTTTTGATCTGTCCGAGCTCGAGGGCGCCCCGGTAGCCGATGTAATCATCGACTTCTCGAACGTCGTGACCTTCGATGCCGTCGTCGCCTATGTCGAGCGCACGGGCGCCGCGTTGGTCTCGGGCACCACGGGCTACACACCCGATCAGATGGACCGCCTGCGCGAGCTGGGTCAGAATGCCCGCGTCATGCACTCGGGCAACTACTCCATCGGCATCGCCGCCCTGCGCCATCTGGTTGCCCAGGCCACGCGCGAACTGCCCGGCTTTGATTGCGAGATTGTCGAGACGCACCACAACCAAAAGGTCGACGCTCCCAGCGGCACCGCCAAGCTGCTACTCGACGCCGTGGTCGAGGCCGAACCTGAGGCTGGCTATCATCCTGTTTACGGTCGTGAGGGCATGTGCGGCGCTCGCGATCCCAAGGAAATCGGCATGCACTCACTACGCGGCGGCACCGTCGCCGGCGTGCACGAGGTGAGTTTCTTTGGCCAGGACGAGGAAGTCACGCTTAGCCATCGCGCCACGAGCCGTCAGATCTTTGTCAACGGCGCCTTGGCGGCCGCGCAGAAGCTCGTCACCCGCGACCCTGGCTTCTATACGTTCGACCAGGTCATGTTTGCCTAACCAGGTATCAACCGAATCCACCCAAAGGAGAGATAGCAAATGAGCAACGCAGCCGAGATGGATGCACAGGAGATTATCAACTACATCGCCACCGCGCCCAAAAAGACGCCCGTCAAGCTGTATGTGCGCGAGAAGCCCGGCATGAAGGTCCAGTGGGGCGATGCGCACGTCTACGGCGGTCGTCGTGGCAAGACCGTCTTTGGCGACTGGGATGAGCTCAAGGCCATCCTCGATGCCAATGCCGACTCCATCGACTACTACGACGTCGAGAATGACTGCCGCAACTCCGCCGTCCCCATGCTCGACCTTAAGGGCATCAACGCCCGCATTGAGCCGGGCGCAATCATCCGCGACCGCGTCGAGATCGGCGACCGCGCCGTCATCATGATGGGCGCCATCATCAACATCGGCTCCGTTATCGGCGAGGGCTCTATGATTGATATGGGCGCCGTCCTGGGCGGCCGCGCAACCG
The DNA here is from genome assembly GCA_938033385.1 of uncultured Collinsella sp. Taxonomy (GTDB): domain Bacteria; phylum Actinomycetota; class Coriobacteriia; order Coriobacteriales; family Coriobacteriaceae; genus Collinsella. The sequence continues at coordinate 2,213 of CALHJX010000286.1, forward strand.
TGGGCAAGAACTGCCACATCGGCGCCGGCACCGTACTGGCAGGCGTCGTTGAGCCCGCGAGCGCCACGCCCGTCATCATCGAGGAC
>CALHJX010000287.1:0-4534 GCA_938033385.1 uncultured Collinsella sp.
GCGATTGGCGAAAATGCGTTGGCGAAAATGGTGAAAATTATATTGATGCTAACAGCGTCTTCCTCAGGTGCTTGTTGCCGGCCTTGGTGATGCCGCCTTGCCTCGCGCTCTCCCCGCTGGAGTGCTCGGAGGGCGTCAGGCCGACCCACGCCGCGAACGAGCGGGCATTCCTGAACCTCGAGAACTCGCCGGCCTCGAACACGAGGTCGGCGGCGGACGCGGTGTCTACGCCCTTGAGGCAGCGGAGGGAGTCGACCCTCCTCCTCCACCTGGGCTTGCGGGCCTCGGCCTCGACGAGCCCCTCGAGCCTCGCCTTCTCCTCCGCCGCCCGCCTGACCGCGTCGACGTAGTAGGCGAGCACGTCGTTGTCGGCCCTCTCCGCGAACCCTATCGACTCGATCCGGGACCAGTGCGCCCGGGTCCAGTTGCCCTTCCTGCGGCCGGTGGGCGTCCTCTCGTCGAAGGCGAGCCCGTGCCTGAGCAGGAACTTGGAGAGCCGCTGCTTCGAGCGCGAGAGGTCGTCCCTCGCGTCCTCGAGCTCCCTGGTCAGGTCGCGGGCGGCCTCGCACTCGTCGTCGGGGACCCACACCTCGACCACGTTGCCGACCGACAGCATGCGGGCGAGGAACTCGGCGTCGTTGCGGTCGTTCTTCCTGCGCCTGTCCGCGCTGGGCTTGATCATCTTCGAGACGGCGCCGACCACGCAGTCGACCCCCAGGCCGGAAAGCCTCTTCTGCAGGTCGAAGCCCGTGGCCCCGGACTCGTACACGCACCTGGCCCTGGGGTCCACGGAACGGACCCACTCCGCGACGGCGCCGGCGTCGTAGCCGAAGGTCGCGGCACGTACCTCCCCGGTCATGACGTCGAGGGAGACGGCCTTTATCGAGCGGGCGTGGACGTCGAGGCCGATGAAGGTGGTAGTATCGAGCATGGTAGCCCCTTCCATGAATGCGGCGTGGCCGCCACGGTTGGATTAGACACTCACCATTGTCGGCCTAATCCGCGGTCTTTCATGCAGCAGGGGCTCTCAATGTTTTTATGTCCTGCTCATATCGTCTGTGCCGGCACCTGGGGACAGTCCTTGCGGGGCGTCCCTACAGCGCCTATGCCAGCTTGTCGATTTGCCCAATCTCCCAAAGCGGAATATTGACGAGCATGCCCTCGTCTCTATATGCCGCCAGGGAGCTCCTCACGCAACGCTCGAGCTTGAATTTTTCGCAGGCTATTTTCAGACTCTTCGCTTTAAGGTTCTCTGCCGCCTTGACCTCAAGCGGAAGCACGGTTCCCGCATGGTCGATGGCAAAGTCGGTTTCGGCATTGCCAGAGGTAGAGGACCAATACGCGGGAGTTTTGTCCTGGAGCAAAAGCTCCTGCGCGACGTATTGTTCGGTCAGCGAACCTTTGAACTCGGTAAAAACAGCGGATCCGTTAAGAACGATGGCCGGAGAGAGACCGGAGAGCGCTCCGAGGATGCCGGTGTCGATGCAGAACAGTTTGAAGCCCGAGAGGTCTTCGTAGCTCGAGAGCGGCGCCTTTAGAGCGGAAACACGTGGCACCTTATGAACGATTCCGTAGTCCGTGAGCCACTGGAGGCTTTCCTCGAAATCGCGTGCGCGCGCTCCGGGACGAAGGGCGCCATAGACAAACTTCTTGTTCTCCTTTGCAAGCTGGCCGGGAAGGGATTTCCAAACCAACCTCATGCGCTCGACGATGCGGGCGGGTGCATGTTTGCCAAAATCGGATTCGTAAGCCTCGATGATTTGCTGTTGAAGCCTTCGGGCTTCGATGAAGTCGCGTGTCTCGGCGAAAGTGGAGACAACTTCGGGCATACCGCCGACAACAAGGTATTCCTTGAGCAAGTGCTCGAGCTTTTCGGTAACGTTTGCTAGAAGGTTCATGTCTGCGGCAAGGATGGCGTCGGCGAGCGGGTTGCCGTCGACGGCACGAACGAACTCAGCAAACCCCATGGGACGCATGGTGAGCTGGTCGATTTTGCCGACGGGAAATGACTCGTTTTCGCGTCGGAGCGCGAGGCCCATATAGGAACCGGCTGCCACGATGTGGTATTCGGGTGCAAGCTCGTTGAAGTACTTGAGCGAGGTGATCCCGCGTGGCGCCTCTTGGATCTCGTCGAAGATGATGAGCGTGTCTTCCGGCGTTACGGTTTGGCCACGTAGGAGTTCTATCTGGGAGATGATGCGCTTGGGGTCGAGGTTCCCATCGAACAGCGAGCGTGTGCTCGGCTCGAGCATAAAGTCAAAACGAATGACGTTTCGATACTGCTGGCTTGCGAATTCGTTAAGAAGCCAAGTCTTTCCTGTCTGGCGGGCTCCCTTAAGCAAGAGAGGTTTGCGATTCGCCCTTGATTTCCAAGCGATAAGTTCACTCATAAGCTGTCGCTGCATATTGCCTCCCAACCCTCTCGGCTAGTATAAGGCCATTTGGTCGTTTCCATCGGAAAATGTGCGAGACAACCACGTTTTTCCATCGGAAAATGTGCGAGACAGCCACGTTTTTCCATCGGAAAATGTGGGAACACCAACCTAAGTCGCGGTGGAATAGTTCCTAAATGGGCTGGTAAACTGCCAAAACAGGAACTATTCCACCGCAACTTAGAGCCTCGCCGGCGTGTAAAAGAAACGAGCCCGCATCCCTTGGGGACACGGGCTCGAAAGCTCCATATGGTAGGGGCGGTGGGACTCGAACCCACAATCCTTGCGGCGAGAGATTTTAAGTCTCCTGCGTATGCCAATTCCGCCACGCCCCCGTGAGACTAGAAGTCTAGCACAAGCCGTCCGTTACGCGTTGACGGCCATCGAGTGTTGGCCCGACTTCTCCAGGAACTCCTGGAACTTGGCTTCGTCGCCCTTGTTCTGGTACTGCAGGGCCAGCAGGTACTCCAAGCGGCAGCGCTTGACCGGGTCGTCGCCGACATCCTCGAGCATGCGCTCCAGCTCGGGAATGTCGTTGTGGCGCTTGAGGATCATCGTGTCGTACATCAGCTGGCATTCGTGTGCGACCGCCTCGGCCTGACCGCCCTCAAAGCCCTTGATCTCGTGCAGAAGCTCCTTGGACTTTTTGCGGTCCTCCTGGCCAACGTAGTAGTTAAAGGCTTTGATCACCAGGTCGACGCGCTGCATCTTGGGGAGGTTGAGCCCCAGCAGCAGGTCGAACATCTCGCTGGCGCGCTCGTGGTCCTCGCGCAGCAGATAGGAGTTCAGACGCAGGTAGTCGCGGTTGTAGCGCGGGTACAGCATGCTGGTGAGTTTGCCGTCGAGCAAACGATCGAACTCGTCCCACTGCTTGGCGGCCATCAATTGCTGCAGGCGTTTAAACGTGGTGCGTTTTTTGACGCTAAAGAACACCGACACGGCGATGCAGATGATAACGACGGCGGTCCAGAGGGTGCGGGAATCGGGCATATTAGGGTCCTTAGTCGCTCATAAAGCGAGCGGTATGACAACACGTACTAGATGTATTATACGCAGCGCGCAAGCAAACTGGCATAAAAGCTCATCGAGGCCGAGTGCCATCGCTCGCTGCGGTACACTTACCTAAAGTAAACCATGAAGGGAGACATTACCTATGAAGAAGATCGTTTTGGCTTGCGGTGCTGGCGCTGCTACTTCCACGCTCGTTGCCCAGAAGGTCGCTACCCTGCTCGACGCCAACGGTTATGCCGACAAGTACGAGATCGTGCAGTGCGCCATCTCCGAGGCCAAGGATTACTGCGACGAGGGCGCTGACCTGCTGATCGCCACCACCGTTGCCCCCGAGGGCCTCACCTGCCCGTACGTGAGTGGCGTGCCCTTCATGACCGGCATGAACCGCGTTGCCGCCGAGAAGGCCGTTCTCGACGTCATGGCTCAGTAGGCGCTGACTGCATGAGTGAGCAGAACGCCAACCCGGTAGAGCTCTTTGGTATGCGCGTTGCCCATGTGGGCATTAACGCCACCGACCCGGCAGACGCCCTGGAGATCGCGGAGCTGTTCTCGACGATGATGGGCCTGCCCGTCATCGAGACCCCGGTTTCGTACTTCAACGATTCGCTGGTCGAGATCATGAAGCAGAACGGTCGTGGCACCAAGGGCCACATCGGCTTTGCCGTTAACGACATCGATGCAGCTGAGAAGTGGTTTGCCGAGCGCGGGCTCGAGGTCAACGAAGAGTCGCGCGCGCTGCTGCCCGACGGTGGTACCAAGCTCGTGTACTTTAAGCGCGAGTTCGCCGGTTTCGCCGTGCACCTGTGCCGCGAGTAGCGCACAAGCTGCTTTAGTTAGCAAAAAATGGGGTAAGGCGCGTGGCCTTGCCCCATTTTTAATACCGAGAGGGTGACTGACGGGCTGCCGTAAATCGAAGGTGAATGGCTTTCCGCGAAGTGAACGAGTGAAATCGAACCCCTGGAGCATCGACGCTTTGGAGACGCCGTTTCCTGCGGTTTTGTCAGGTTTTTCTTGCGATTTTGGCGCCAAAAAGTGCGGATGCTTCGGGGGTCCAAAATAGGTCGTTCACTTCGCGGAAAAGCATTCACCTT
>CALHJX010000288.1:0-3424 GCA_938033385.1 uncultured Collinsella sp.
GGTCAAGCACTGGCACGGCGCCGCCCGGGACAGCTGGTTCGTTCACCTGGCTGTGGAAGTCCCCGGCGAGTTCCTCAGCAAAGTGCGTCAGACGGAACGGGGCGCGGTCGCGAGCGCAGCTGGCGATGAGGTCGGTGAGCTCGTTGAGCCTGCGCGAAAGGGCGAGCTCGGTCGGGTCGGTCAGCAGCGAGTAATCGACGTTCTCACCGATGGCCTTGGCGGCGACGGCCTTCATGCCCATCTCGTCAGCCTGCTCGGGCGTAACGTCAGCGGCACGGCGCAGGATGGAGCACACGCGGGCGTGAGCGTACTGCACGTAGTACACCGGGTTGGAGTTATCGCGCTTCTTAACAGCCTCAATATCGAAGTCGACCATCTGGTTGGAGCTCTTGGAGATGAGCGTGTAGCGAGCGGCATCGGAGCCGACCTCGTCGACGAGCTCCTGCAGGGTCACCATGGTGCCCTTACGCTTGGACATACGGACGGGCTTGCCGTTGCGCAGCAGGTTGACGAGCTGGCCCAGCAGAACCTCAAACTTGCCGGGGTAACCCAAGGCATCGCAGACGCAGCGGACGCGCTCGATGTATCCGTGGTGGTCGGCGCCCCAGATGTCGATGACGTGGTCGACGCGCTGGAACTTATCCCAGTGATAGGCAACGTCGGAGGCGAAGTAGGTGTACTCGCCATCGGACTTGATCAGAACGCGGTCCTTGTCATCGCCCAGGTCGGTGGAGCGGAACCACAGGGCGCCGTCCTTGGTGTAGAGATAGCCCATCTTGTCGAGCTTCTCAAAAGCGCGGTCGACGGCGGAGGTGCCGGCGGTCTCGCCCTCGGTGTCCTTCACATACAGCGAGCGCTCGGAGAACCAACGATCGAAGTCGCAGTTAACGGCATGGCAAAGGTCGCGCATGTTGTCGACCATCTTTACATAGCCGCGCTCGCGGAAGCTCTCCATGCGCTCCTGCGGATCGGCGTTGACCCACCTATCGCCGTCGGTGCGCCAGAACTCGGCGGCCTCGTCGATGATGTAGTCGCCGCCGTAGGAGTCCTTGCCCAGGGTCTCGGCAAAGTTGTCCTGATACGGATGGGTCTCGGGATGCTCGTCGTTCTCGTCGGCAACAAAGGCGTCGCGGTCGGCGATCAGCAGCTTGTGAGCCTCGTCGATATCCACGCCCTGCTTGGCGATGATGTCGGCAAGCTGCATATAGCGCGTGCTGATGGAGTTGCCGAAGGTGTTCATCTGAGAGCCGTGGTCGTTGATGTAGAACTCACGCTGGATGTCGTAACCGGCGTGATCCATAACGCGGCAGAGCGAGTCGCCCAGCGCGGCCCAGCGGCCGTGGCCGATGTGCATGGGGCCGACGGGGTTGGCGGAAACGAACTCGACCTGGGTCTTCAGGCCACCACCGACGTTGGACTTAGCGAAGTCCATACCCTTCTCGCGAGCCTCGCCAAAGATGGCATTCTTGACGGCAACGGAGAGGTAGAAGTTGATGAAGCCGGGGCCTGCGATCTCGACCTTCTCGATCGCGGGGTCCTCGGGCATATGGGCAACGATGGCCTCGGCGATCTTGCGCGGGGCGCAGTGGGCCAGCTTGGCGGACTTCAGGGCCATGGTAGAGGTCCACTCGCCATGAGAAGTGTCAGCCGGTCGCTCGATAGCGCAATCGTCAAGTTCAAATGCGGAAAGGTCGCCGGCCTCCTGGGCCGCAGCAAGCGCAGCGCGTACCAGCTCTTCAATCTTCTCGGGCATAGATCCTCCTTGTGTTAAAGCCCCCGAGCTCTTGGTCACTCGTAGGGCAAAAGCCAGAGTTTGTAGCACTCTATCACAAGCGACGGGCACTGTCGCAGGGTAAAGCTAATAGATATTGCATATGCACAAAAATGACTACAGCTTGTATGGAGTCACTCAAAGATGCCGGTCTGCCTGCAGATTATGCAGGCGTTGAAAATGCATAAAGGTGTGAATGAGCTGCGTCTGTTATCGAATACTCTTACCTATCAGAGTTGTGTGCTTTTCCTGCATAAAGTACGGGTTTGCGCACGTCAGCGTGTTATTCTAGACATACGTAAATTCGTATAAGTTGGAGGTAGCATGTTCTCAATCGGTCAACACGTCATTCATCCGGGCCAGGGAGTCTGCACCGTCGTCGGTTTTAGGGACGACACACCGCAGCCCATGCTGCTGCTCGAGACCAAGCAGGGACATGCGCAGACGATCCTCATGTACCCCGTGGCGCAGGCCGACCGTCTGCACGCCGCCATCTCTCAGCAAGATGCCGAGCACCTGCTGAGCCACTATGACGAGCTGGAGTGCGACACCTTTACCGAGCGCAACAGCTCGCTTGAGGAGACACACTTTAAGCAGCAGCTCAAGCTGGGCGCGCCCGAGACGGTCCGCGTGGCAAAGACCATGATGCACCGCATTCGCCAGGCCGAGGAAGCTGATAAAAAACCCAGCTCCTACTACATGCGCGTACTCAAGGAGGCCAAACGCCGCTCCATCGAGGAGTTCGCCGTGGCCCTTGGCGTCACCGAGGAGGCCGCCGAAGCCCGCCTAGCCCAAGCCGCCCTCAACTAACCCATCCGCGCCAAAAACCACCACAAAGGGAACAGTGAACTGCGCCCCGAAACTTGGACTGAATAAATAGCGACTACGCCGCAAGGGCCCGGTTCCGGAACTCCTCCGGCGTCAGGCCCTTCAATCTTACCTGCCTGCGCCGCGTGTTCCAATGGGCTATGTACTCCTCCAGGTCGCGCTTGAAGTCCCCGAAGCTGCCCCACTCCCTGCCGCGGTAGAACTCGTCCTTCACGTGGCCGAAGAGCTGCTCGGTGGCGGCGTTGTCGATGCAGTTCCCCTTGCGCGACATGCTCTGGGTGATGCCCGCCCCCTCCAGCCTGGAGGCGTAGGACTCGTGCTGGTACTGCCAGCCCATGTCCGAGTGCATGGTCGGCGCCGCCCCGTCGGGCAGGGCCTCGAGGAGCCGGTCGAGCATCCTGTGCTGCTGGGCGAGGTCCGGCGAGGTCGATATGTCGCTCGCCACGATCTCCTTCGTGCAGAAGTCGAGCACCGGGGCCCAGTAGGCCTTGGCGCCGGCCACCTTGAACTCGGTGACGTCGGTGCCGAGCTTCTGCCACGGCCCCTCGGCGCCGAAGTCCCTCGCGATGACGTTCTCGAACGTGCTCCCCACGAGCCCCCTGTAGGAGCTGTACCGGCGGCGGGAGCCCCGGCGGCGTATCCCGCACCGGATGCCCATCTCGCGCATCATCTTGAGCACGGTCTTGTCGGCCACGACCGCGCCCAGCTCGGCGCGCAGGCACATGGCTATCTGCCGGTGCCCGCAGCCGTTGGCGGTGCGCGAGAATATCTCGGCGGCGGCCTCCCAGAGCTCGGGCCTGGTGGGCGCCTTGGGGTGCGAAAGCG
>CALHJX010000289.1:0-1160 GCA_938033385.1 uncultured Collinsella sp.
CCATCGTCTAAAAGAGACCATTTTTGCCCCCGTTCAGATCGCGGGCGGCACCATCACTCCCGTTTGTATTGTCGCCCCAGTCTTTTACGAGCGCCTGGATTACCAAACATCTGCTGTTTTGTGCGAACTTGACCGTCGTCTTCGCACAGCTGGCGGGCTTGTCCCCAACGACAGTCTCCCTATACCCGAGGTCGAACGCAAAAGCGCAATCGCCGAACGCATCGATATGCCCACCGGTCTCTACCGACCCAGCGAGTTTATGCGCCGTGCCAATGCCTTCATCAAGGCAAGGCGCGACGGCGCTTGGTGTATCGCCACCGTCGACATGGGTCACATGCGCCTATTTAACGAATGGTATGGACAGGCCGAAGGCGACCGTATGCTTGCCGATGTGGGCACGGTGCTCAAGGATATCGAGAACGCCGACATGGGTGTCGCGGGATACTGGGGGCAAGACGACTTTTGTCTGCTCATACCCTTTGAGCACGATTTCGTTCACCGAGTCTATGCGCGCGTTCGCGAGGCAGTAGCTAGGCATGATGACGGCGTAGGTTTTTGGCCGTCCATGGGCGTTTACCCCATCGACTCCAATGAAGAGATCACCATCGATGCGCAGGCAAAGGCCATGTTTACCAATCGGCGCGCAAAAAACGACTTCAAGGAGCGCATTGCCATTTTCTGCCCCGCGGAGTACGAGCGCGAAGTCGTGTTCCACCGCACGCTGACCGAGTTCCAGTACGTGCTCTCAAACGGCCGCATCACGTACTACCTGCAGCCCCAGGTCGATATGGAAACCGGCGAGATTATTGGTGCCGAAGCACTCACCCGCTGGATTGACAAGGACGGCTCTCTCATTTCGCCCGCAACGTTTATCCCCGCACTCGAGGAAAGCGGCTTTGTGGTGACGCTCGACAAGTACATTTGGCAGGGTGTCGCCTCGTGGCTGCGCGAGCGCATCGATCGAGGACTTCGTGTGGTTCCGATCTCGCTTAATGTGTCGCGCGTGGATATCCTTGCCTGCGACGTTGCCGAACATATGGGGGCGCTTGCCGCCCAATACAACCTACCGCCCGAGCTCATGCGTATCGAGATCACTGAGACGGCTTATACGGGAGAGTCCGAGGCCGTGGACAAACTGACGGCCGACCTGCACACCCGCG
>CALHJX010000290.1:0-2511 GCA_938033385.1 uncultured Collinsella sp.
CAGGGTGCCGGCAAGGGCGGCTCGGGTGAGCGCGCCAATATCGCACGCCGTCGTCTGCCACTCATCGAGGAGGGCGGCCTTACCTTTGCCGTCAACTTTGACGACTACCTGGACGTGGGCATCTTCTTGGACCACCGCGTCACCCGCAACCTGGTGCGCGAGCACGCCAAACAGGCGCGTCGTTTCCTCAACCTGTTTGCCTACACCGGCACCGCCACCTGCTATGCGGCAGACGGCGGCGTCGAGGAGACCGTGACGGTCGACCTCTCGAACACCTACTTGGACTGGGCCGAGCGCAACATGCGCCAGAACGGCTTTGTGGGCCCGCAGCATCACTTTGTGCGCGACGACGTGCTCGCCTGGATTCGCGACCAGCGCCAGACGCGCAACCGCTGGGACCTGATCTTTGTCGACCCACCCACGTTCTCGAACTCGTCAAAGATGGGCCGCCGCACTTGGGATGTCCAGCGCGACCATGTTGAGCTTTTGGCCGGCGTATCTCGCCTGCTCGCACAGGGCGGCCATGCCATCTTTAGCTGCAACCTGCGCGGCTTCCGCCCCGAGACGCGCAAGCTCGCGCGTGCGGGCGTGGTGCTGGAGGACATTACGGCACAGACCATCCCCGAGGATTTCGCGCGCAACCAGAAGGTGCACCATTGCTATATCGTGCGCCGCCTGCCCATCGAGGACGCCATGGCCGAGGTCGGCTTTAGCGCCGAGGAGATTGCCGAGCGAACCGAGGAGCTGCGCAATCCCGAGGCCCGCAAGCCTCGCGCAACGGCGCCCGCGCACGCGCAGGCCGGCAACGGCAAGTCGAACTTTGCCGACAAACCCTCTCCTGCCGGCAAGCCCAAAAAGAAGAAGTTCTACGCCAGCAAGCCCAAGGGCAAATAAACGAAGTTGCGGTGGAATAGTTCCTAAAAGCCTGGTAAAGGCCCAAACAGGAACTATTTCACCGCAACTCATATTGGGATGATGGTTGGCGATCTAGCCTTGGGTGACCAGTCGGTAACCGATGCCCACGTGCGTTTGGATATAGCGTGGATGTGCGGGGTCGGACTCGATCTTCTTGCGCAGCGTGCCCATAAAGACGCGCAGGCTCGCCAGGTCACTCTTGGTTGCCGTGCCCCAAATCTCGTGCAGGATAGACTGGTGCGTCAGCACCTTGTCGGCGTTATGCGCCAGCAGGCATAGCAGTTTGTACTCGATCGGCGTCAGATGCAGCTCCTCGCCATCCATCGTGGCGATGCCGGCATCAAAATCGATATGCAGCTCACCGGTATCGAACGAGCCCTCGGAGGCAACGCCGCCCGTTTGCGCATACGAAAGGCGCCTGAGTGTCGTACGAATGCGCGCGAGCAGCTCCTCGACCGAAAACGGCTTGGTCAGGTAGTCGTCGGCACCGGCATCGAGCGCGCGGATCTTGTCCGCGTCCTCGCTGCGCGCCGAAACCACGATGATCGGCATGCCCGACCATGCGCGCACCGACTCCACCACCTTGACGCCGTCCATATCGGGCAGACCAAGATCGAGCAGCACAATGCTCGGTGCCTGCGATGAGGCAGCGGCAATGGCGGCATGGGCGGTCTCCACGGCCATATGACGCAAGCCGTGCGCCTCGAGCGCGGCAACAATAAGATTGCGAACGGCGGGGTCGTCCTCAACGACCAAGATGAGCGGTTTTACGGCAGAGTTCGGCACAGCGCTACTCCTTATCAAACGAAACGTCGGCGACGGGAAGCTCAATCGTAAAGACCGAGCCGTGCGGGTCCGCCGCGGCAACCTCTATGCTACCGCCATGCGCCAGTGCAATGGAGCGGCAGAGCGAAAGACCTAGGCCCACGCTGCGATGGCTGTCGGCAAGACCGTGGTTGGCGGTGTAGAACGACTCAAAGATTCGCTGGCGGTCCTCGGGCGCAATGCCCGGGCCGTCATCGGCCACCGAGCACGTCACGTGCCCATCGTCGACGCCAATCGAAATCACGATATGCGAGCCTGCGGGCGTATAGGTGATGGCGTTGTTCACCAGATTGACCACCAGCTGCACCATCAGACGCGCATCAACGTTGACGAGCGCCGGCTCGTCGCACGGCACCACCTTAAGGTCGTGCTCGCGCACGGCAGGGTTCACGTGGCGCAGCGCCTCCTCGACGATATCGTCCATAAGCTCGAGCGTAGTCGACAGATGCATGCCGCCACCCTCGAGCTTGGTGATGGCGAGCAGATTCTCGACGGTGGCGTTGAGCCACAGCGCATCCGAGCGAATGGACAGGAGCAGGCCGCGGCGCGTCTGGGCATCGAGCACCGCGGTGCCGGTCGAGCCCTGATCGAGCAGCACGTCGGCATTACCCGAAATGCTGGTAAGTGGCGTGCGCAGATCGTGCGAGATGGAGCGAAGCAGGTTGGCGCGCAGCTGCTCGTTTTTGGCGAGCACCGCCGCCTCCTCGCGGGCCTCCATGGCGCGGGCGCGGTCGAGCGCCAGTTCGCCTTCGCTCACGATGGCATCGGCAA
>CALHJX010000291.1:0-1612 GCA_938033385.1 uncultured Collinsella sp.
GGACTTGCAGCGACGGACCTCAGGACGCTCTTACACCACGTCTGCGCGCGCGACCTAATAAATATCGTTAGAGAGCCAAATTAACCTAAAATATATGTGACTATCTTGGCAACAGTACTCATATTTGGCATTTTTTGTCCACGGGGTATAGAACTAACCCCTCAAACAGCCCAAACGCCTATTTCGATGCGCGCTCCGCCGCCTCAATCACGTGTTTGGCGAGAATCGCGGTGGTCACAGCCCCCACGCCGCCCGGCACGGGCGTGATGGCGTTAACGACCGGCTCCGCAGCATCAAAATCGATGTCCCCGACCAGCTTGCCAGCAGCCTCGTCCCAGTTAATGCCAACATCAATGATCGTCTGGCCCTCGCGAACGGCATCCGCGCCAATCGTGCTCGCGCGTCCAACGGCCGCAACAACGATATCGGCAGAACGGCACTCGGCAGCAAGATCGCGTGTATGCGTATGGCACGTCGTCCCCGTGGCATTGCGAGCCGTAAGTGCGGCGGCAACGGGACGCCCGATCACCAGCGAGCGCCCGACCACAGCAACCTTAGCTCCATCCAGCTCAACGCCGTAATGATCCAGCAAAGCAAGCACGGCTTCGGCTGTGCAGGGGGCAAAACCCTCGCCGCGCCCCGAAAGCGTGGTGAGCAGCGAAGCCGGCGTCATGGAGTCAACGTCCTTGGCGGGATCGAGCGCTGCGGCGACGGCGTTCTCGTCAAGGCCGGCGGGCAGCGGGCGGAACATCAAACAGCCATGAACAGCCGAATCGGTATTGATGTCCTCGATGGCCGTCAACAGCTCGTCCTGCGAAACATCGGCAGAAAGCAAAACGCGACGAGCCTCAATCCCCACTTTTTCGCAGCGCTTGAGCGCACCGCGCTCGTAGGATAGGTCGTCCTCGCGTTCACCTACACGCACGATAGCCAACGTCGGAACAACGCCCCGCTCGCGCAGGGCTGCGCAGCGAGCAGCAAGTTCCTCAGTCAAAGCGCGAGCAACGGGAGCACCCTTCAGCAGTTCAGCCATGGCTATCCTCTCTTCCTTGCAGCGTCGGAGGCGCGGCGCGCCAGCGCATCGGCGCGCGGCAACCATGTGTCGAGCAACTCATCACACGCCGTCTCGAGCTCCTTAGCACGAGCGCGATCCTTCATAGACGTGGTGTTCGCAAAGAGCGTCAAGCTCGCGCCCTGCATAGCGGCACGGCAGAACACGGCGCCGCACGCCACATCGGACAGCAGTTGACGCGAACCCTTGTCGGCCATGTCCTCGAGCAGCGCCAGCGCACGCCCGCAGGCATCCATAATGCGATACGGCGGCAGAGCGGCCACATGCAGCGCATCCTGAATCGCGGTCGCTCGAGTCGGATCGTCACGCGGAATACCGTACGCCGCGGACACCTGGCCGTACGCACGAACGTCCTCGGCGACCAGACCCACAAGTTCCTGCGCCAACTCATCCGCCTGGGCAAACGCGCGCGTCAGATCGTCTGCGCGATCGGCAAGCGCAGGGTTTGTCGCCCCATAGCGAGCAACCATCCCGCAAAGCGAGGCGCCCAGTGCACCTACAAAGGCGCTCGCGCTACCGCCGCCGGGAACCGGCTCGCGT
>CALHJX010000292.1:0-3820 GCA_938033385.1 uncultured Collinsella sp.
GAGACCACGCCGCTCATCGAGTTTCGCGACGTGGTGTTTTCCTATGCGGGGCATACGGTTGTCGATGGCGTGTCGCTGCAGGTCGATCGTGGTGAACTCGTTGCCCTGCTCGGTCCCAACGGCTGCGGTAAGACGACGATTATGCGCCTTATTAACGGCCTTGAACTCGCGGACGCAGGGGCATACCTGTTTGACGGGCACGTGATCGATGCGGCGTTTCTAAAGGATTCCGCGGCCGCTCAGCGTTTTCATCAGCGCGTGGGCTTTGTGTTCCAGAATGCCGACGCCCAGCTGTTCTGTGCTACGGTGGGCGAGGAAGTTGCCTTTGGTCCCGCGCAGATGGGGCTGCCGGCAGACGAGCTCGAGCGCCGCGTGCGCGATGCCATGGGGCTGTTCCAGGTTGCCGACCTTGTCGACGTCTCTCCCTATCAGCTCTCGGGCGGGCAAAAGAAGCGCGTTGCGCTGGCTGCGGTGGTGTCGATGAACCCGGATATCCTGGTGCTCGACGAGCCTACCAATGGGCTCGACGAGGATTCATGCGACATCGTGGTCAACTTCTTGCTGGCCTACGTCGCGGCGGGTAAGACGGTCTTGATGAGCACACATCACCAGGATTTGGTGCGACGCCTGGGTGCCCGTGCAATCTATATCGATCGATATCACCATGTGGTCGAGGCGCCTTCGCCGTCGTATGGAACCGAAAGCGGTGCTACGGACTAGTTGCTGCGTAGAGCGTGCGTAGCCGCCCGCGCGGCTTTGCCGTGATGGTATAGTTATCCAGGTTTTTTTATGGGGGTGGCTATGCCAAGCTGGAACATTCATATCGCTCAGACGGAGCGTTTGCTGGAGCGCACCGGTGCGCTTGCCAAGAGCGTGCGCGACCGCAATGCCTTTTTGTTTGGCTGCGTGGTTCCGGATATTTTCGTGGGCTATATGGTCCCTGGCATCGCCGATCCCATCCCGTACCGCATTACGCACTTTGCCAAGCCCGAGCCTATCCCTAAGCCGCGTGAGCACGAGTTCTGGGATACCTATGTGGCACCGTTGCTTAAAAGTTCGCCCACCGGTGCGCCAGCCGCGGCGACCTCGATTATCGAGGAGCGCGAGCGACTGAATCGCGTGCACTATCCCCAACGCTACAAGGATGCCGAGCCGGTTGCCGGTCCCGGCGCTCGTGAGTTCTCGCTTGCGTCCGAAGATGTGGCGCAGTCGTTGCTCGATCTGACGCTGGGCGTTTGGTCTCACCTCGTGGCCGATACCGTGTGGAATACGCGCGTGAATCAGTACCTGGAGGCGCACGGCGGCAAGCCGTGCGAGGAATTCCGCATTAAAAAGCAAGGCGACTTTGACTGGTTTGGCAAGACGCTCGGCATCGTTTCGATTCCGCGCGCGACCGATCGCCTGTATACTGCGGCGACGCGTTTTGGTCAGTATCCCATCCATAAGGAGTATGTGCTCAAGACCATCGGCGTTATGCACGAGATTGTACGCGAAAACCCCGGCGAGCCCGATCATCCGCCGTATCGCTTGCTAACCGAGGAGTTTTTCGATGCAACGTTTACCGAGGTCGTCGAGCTAACTGAGGCGGGATTTGCCGCCCGCGTCGCATCACCCGATGTGCCCGCGCTTCCCCTGATCGCTAGCTGCTAGCTGGTCGGCCCGGCAGTGAACAGCTCATCCCAATTGACAAGTAGCTCTTGCCGCAGGGCATCTTCGGTGGTGCGTTCCTGATCGGTCTTTGGGGTGTAGGGAAGTCCAGCCTTTTTATGGATGAGTTTGGCTAGGTTGCCAAAGCTCCTTTTGTCCTTGATCTGATCATAGGTAATTTGGATGACGTCGTAGCCCATGCTTGTGAGGGCGGTGGTGCGCTCGGCATCGGAGAGGCTCGCGGCTTCGCTGTCGTGGGCGGAGCGGCCTTGGCATTCAAGGATGACGCCCATGCTGTCGGTGGCGCTTTCGATGAGGATATCGGCGTAGCAGCAGGTTTTGTCATACAGCGAACGCGCGGCTTCGCTGAGCGGGATGCGCGCGTTATTGGTGATGTCGATGCCCAGACCGCCCTCATCGCGGGGGAGCGAGATGAGCATGGACGTCTGGACTTCGAAGGGCGAGGCGGTCTGTCCTGTCATGCGTTCGGCGGCCCAGCGGAGCTGCTTAACGCCGCGCAGGCCTGCGGCCTGCTTGGCGAACGCGGCGATATCCGCTGCGGCAAGAAGCGGCGTGCGCTTCCACAAGCTGGTGTTCTTGCCCTTGGTGTCGTTAACTCGCTCCCAGCCGCAGTTGGGTGGAATGAGCTTAAGCGAAATAGCTTCATCGAGTTGTTGTTGCGTTCGCTCGCAGGGCTTAAACACTGCAAAGGAGCCGCACATCTCGTAGCAAGCCATGAGTAACTGGCTGCGTGAAACCTGCGTGGCAAGGCTGAGCAGCGTTAACTCCGGTGAAGTGACATCAAACCCATGCTCAGTCTGCCTAAACGACCCAGGAGGCAGCTCTTGGGTCAGGAGGTGTGACTTGAACAAACTCCGTGATCCGACTTGCTCGCGACTGAACACAAATCGATGAAGCGGCATATGAAGAAGGTCTTCAACAAGCGCATGGTTCCCAAGGGCGCAACATCTGCGATCCATATTGCCAAGGCTAATGGCGGGGTAAAGGCCTAATACCTGCGGCGGAATACGGTGATAGTAAAAAGCGGATTGACCGCATAGCGTCAGGTCCATGACGTCCTCCTGGTCGAAATGTGCTTTTGGACCGTGCGATGCCAGCGTCAATTCGGAAGTATGCGGCAAAATCTGAACCCTGTGAGCAGACCTGGCTTTTGAGGCTAGTTTATCAGGCATTTTGTTGCGAAAAAACGAGGTGTGCTCGGTGATCTCAGAATTTGCCGCATACTTCCGAAAACCAGGTCGATCTGGCTTTTGCTAAAACGATTTATCAGCGTCGGTTAAGGTGTGGGTTTGCCACCGGGCGAACACTTTTAGCGCTTGGGACTTTATTTTAGGCTCTGTTAGACCAGGATTGACATACATGTGTCCCCACGGTGCCATATCGTTGACCCCATAGACCGCGATGATGGGGGCAGCATGAACGCCGAAGACCTGGTCCTCAACTTCAAGAAGGGCATGGCGAACCTCAGCAAGACCGAGCGCCGCCGCGCTATCGAGTCCGTCAGGGACGTGATCCGCGCGGCGGCGTTCGACGACGCGGCCGGCTCCGCCTACGAAATCGAACGCTGCCCGCGCTGCGGGTCCGCCGCGGTCGTGAAGAAGGGCAAATCGAAGAACGGCGAGCAGCGCTACCTCTGCCGGGGCTGCGGCAGGACCTTCGGCATGGGCAGCGAGCGCATCCTGGGGACGAGCAAGCTCCCGAAGGAGACCTGGATGGCCTACGCCGAGTGCTTCGTGCTCATGCTGCCCCTGCGCGAATGCGCGAGGCGCTGCCGCGTCTGCCTCAAGACCGCCTACACCATGCGCCACAGGCTGATCGAGTGCCTCTCGGCCTACTCCCCCTCGTTCAGGGTCGAGCGGGGCTGCGGCTGCGAGCTCGACGAGACCTATTTCCCCGAGTCGTTCAAGGGCAACCACGCGAAGGGGTCGTTCACGATGCCGCGCCCCTCCCGGCACCGCGGCAAGCAGGTGCACAGACGCGGGCTGTCGCGCGAGCGGATCTGCGTCATGACCGGAGTGAACGACTCGAACGAGACGTTCCTCGAGGTCACGGGGCGGGGCGCCCTTTCGAGGGAGCGCGCCATGGACGCGCTGAGGGGCCGCATCGCGGCCGGCTCGGTCGTCGCGACCGACAGGGCGGCCGCCTACGTCGG
>CALHJX010000293.1:0-5776 GCA_938033385.1 uncultured Collinsella sp.
ATTCCGCGAGGACGCGCATCGCCGCCGCCTTTCCCCGCGCGCTCTGCTTCAGGCAGGGCACGCGGGTGTTCCTGGTCCTCTGGACCTTCTTCCCGGTCATCTCGTCGGCCACCGTCACGACAGCCTGCCATTTGCCCTTGTTCTTCCTCACGCCGCCGGCTCCGCATACGCGTAAGGTTTTATTGCTGCATTTCTCGTTCTGCATGTCTGCTCCTAAATCCGCAGTTGATTAGAAACAGGCGAGCCCACCTGCGGGAACCCGGAGAGGCGACGATTCGGGGCTCCTACCCCCGTTGATTAAATCATCGGCTGCACCGCGCTCCTCGAAGCCGAAAATATGCTATCTGGACAGACCGCGCTGAGCTGGTAAAATTTGCAAATGCGGAAATGCGCTACTTGCGCTATCTGCGCGTGTTTTAACAAAATAAGCACAGGTCAGGGTCATTCTGACCTCGCTGGGGGTCAAGGGGTCGCTGGTTCGAATCCAGTCGTCCCGACCAGAAGTTTGCAGGTCAGGCACCTAGTGCCTGACCTTTTTTGTTTTAAGCAATTGCTTAATTTTGATTAAGCAACAGGGTGCCAAAAATCTACCTGCGCGATAATCGCCTTTTGCGGTTACTTGTACGTTTTGCACGCGCTTGAGCCGATTTATTAACGCGATATGATTCTACATACGCGCAGCAGGTACACGCCAAGAACGGGCTGTATTTATCGCGGCGGTATACACCGATATAGCCACTGTAACGAACAAGCGTGTCGCTGTATTTATTCCAGTAGCTCACTTGACCGGTGGACAAGTGAGCTGTTGCAACGAAACGCCAAGAAGAATGGGCTCGATACGAGGACGCCGCAGGGGTAATGGCGGGGGAGTGCTACGGGCGCCCTGAGAGCCGCTGTATGACCCCATGTCTCCTTAACTCGATAATTTGTGTTTCAAGCCACGAATCGGTCGAGCAATTGCCAAAAGAAAGGCCCATGCAGGATTGCACGGGCCTTACATCAGATCAAATTTGAGCTAGAAGCACCAAACGGGGCAGACGCAATACGAGTACCCCGCGTAGTCGGCGTACGTCGGGTCGCCGCTGCTGTCGACATTGAGGAAGTAGTAGGAGTTGCTCGGATTCACCGAGCGCTCCCACCAACTGCTGCCAATCTTCAGACAGGCATTAACAGAATAGTTCTCCGTCACCTTGCCTTTGAAGGCCTCGTACTGGGTGCCCTCGGAGGAAGTCCAGGGATAGGATGCCCAATAGGAGGTGGGGGGCGATCTCAGAGTAGCTGAGCAGGAACAGCTTGTCCGAGGTAGCCGTCACGGCGGCGTTCTTGTTCTCATCACCGCCCCCGACATTGTTCGATAGCTTTTTGACGGCCTTCACCTTGGACTGGAAATCGGAGGGCATCAGATTCCAGATCTTGCCGGAGTTCATTTTCTGACGGAGTTCAGACTTCTCCCAACCGCCGGCGTTGGTGTCAATCGCGTTCATGGGGGACCAAATGCCCGTCGTGGTGGTGAGGAACGTGAGGCCCGCCTTGCCGGATCCGCCTGCAGGGTCATCATGATTGATGCCGATAATGCGGTAAGTCAGCGTCTTGCCATCGGTGAGCTTCATCGAGAACTCGGTGCCGGCATCCATCGCGGCCTTCGCCTTGGCGTAGGCGGGCGACGCCTCGCCCTTGGCGGCGATGTCCTCGGCAACTGCCTTCTGCTCACCGAGGGTCCAGTCCTTCGCGTGTCCTTCGCGTCCTTGGCGAGCGCCGCCTGGACGGTCGCGGAACCCGCGCCGTTACCGCTGCCGGAACCGCTCGGTTCCCAAGTCCCACCTGCTGTCCCGTTTACCAATACTCCCGCCACCGTGTTGAACTGGTTCCTGATTGCCGACGAGACCCAAGGGCCGGCTATCATCACAACCAGGACGATAATCGCGATGACCAGAACGTACTCGATGGCTCCTTGGCCTCGGAGGCGGGTATTCCTAGGAGATACCCACCCCCCGAAGGTTAATTACCGCTGCATGCATATGCGACACTCCCTTCGCATGGGGATTGATATTGCATGCAGAGCGTACGTTAAAGCGAACCGACTAGCCCGTAACGTGCCGCTGAGGCAACGGCGGCACGGGTGCCCGCGCCACATAAACTGCTTGCCGTTTTGTTTCTTCAGACCTACTGCCACGCCTTCGGGAGGATAACGCCGGGGGCGCAGTGATTGAAGTCACTATGATTGGCATAGGTTGGGACATTCCAATCGGAACAGTCGAGGTTTAGATTTTTGCAATAGCTAAACATGCCGAGCATATCCATAACATCTGAGGTCTTCCACCCTGGTCCAAATTTCACGCTTTTCAGCGAACTGTCGGTGGAAAAAAGGAGACGTAAATCGCCGGCTTTCCGCGTCGACCATCCGGAGATGTCAATCTCCTCGACCTTGTAAAGGTTTTTGAGCGCCGAGTCGAATTCGACGACCGAGGACGTATCCCAGCTTGAAATACTGAAGGAAGTCGCATTGCCGCAATACGCGAATGCGTGCTGCAGATTTGTGCAGTTCGACATGTCGAACTTTGCCAGATCAAAGCTCTTGCAGTTCTCCATGTACTGAAAGCAAAATGCCAACGAGTGGATTTCTATGCCATCGTCAATGGCCTTTACGGCCACGATATTATTTCTGTTAGGCCACCAGGGGGCAGTCGTCTTGCCGTCGTTTCCCACGGTCGCGGTGGCGTATCCATTTTCGAACCCCGTATACACCGCCGTCACGCGGCGGCTGTTGAGCATGTCACCGACTCTGGGGACCCCGCGGCGCTTGTAGAACATGAGGCTGTGGTCGTCCTCCGAGTACACGGCGAACGCTATCCCGTGAACGGGGTCCACGATGTCGGCGTCGGTCAACGACCCGTTGCCGCCGCCCGTGCCGCCCGACTCCCAGCTCCCCTTTGAGATTCCGTTGCCGAGCGTCCCCGCCACCGTGTTGAACTGGTTTGTGATCGCCGACGAGACCCACGGTCCCGCGATCAGCACCACCAGGACGATGATCGCGATGATCAGTACGTACTCGACTGTCGACTGCCCCTTCGGGCGGCGGGTAAATCTGGGAGATACCCCCCCCCGAAAGGAATTTCCGCTGCATGCATGTGCGGCTCCTCTCGGATTGCTTTGGCTGATGCTGCAGAGGATAGACGCGATTACTAAGGATGAGTCAACAATGCCGCAGCGGCATTCACACTAAGAGGGTAAGGCGTTCGGAGTGACATCCCGTTCCAAAACGTATACTTGATTTAAGGCGGAGTGGAATGTGGACGCGCAAGGAGATGCGGAATCGATGAGAGCCTCAAAAAAAATTACTGCAGTGTTATCATCTTTCATCCTCTCTATTCTTCCATTTCTGATTCTATGGGCGGCTTGGTCAGTCCTCCCTGATACAATTCCCGCTCATTGGAGTGGGGGTGTGGTTGATCGATGGGGTAATAAGCTTGAATTGCTGGTTGTTCCGCTGTTTTCTCTGATTGGTTCTATTGCAATTTCTGTGTACCTTATTGTTTCCACGCGGCGAAGAGAGTTCGCGGATTTCTCTGCTCGAATGCGACGGGACTTTGTTGCGTGCTATATTTCCAGTCTTCTTTTATCGACAACCTGCTCAGTGATAATTGCCGTTTGGGTTCAGTTGATTCTTACGCAAAACACTGCGGTTGATGGGGGGCTTGGACTATCGATCCTGTATTCCCTTCCCGGGCTATATGTGATCTTGTGCACTTTGCCGCCTTTTTATGCGAGCGGCGAGAGCAAAAAGGCAGAGCGCCTGATAACAGTTCTTATTGGCGGCGCGGAGATTGTTCTTTGTGGAATAGTGCTTGAAGGTTCGGCTGCCTCTTATACGATGATTGGACTGATGATTCTGTTCTGTGCGTTTGAGATTGTGTCACAGGTAAGGGATAGCCGGTCCTTATGAGTTGAATTACGCGCGTGCGGATATAAAGGTTGGCATGTTAAGCTGGTCGTTTTCTCGTTCTGGGACATTTGCAGAAGGATGAGTGGGACTAGGCGCGCTGCGGTGTGATGGTGACGGTTGAGACTTGTATCGCTGCAAATCCGCTGATGCACATTTTGCTATTGGGCTTGAAGGTGGGACCTACAGGCCTTTGTTTGGGATGTTCCGGTCGTCCAACACGTGTTGCACGGCTTTATATTGTTACGCTCGTTCGGCGCTCCGTTGGAGCATTTCCGGGTTTGTCGGCATCATGACTTGGCCAAGTGACGCGCTTGCCGGGACGGTTGTAACGCCGCGCCGGTTCCGTGTGCTCCTTCGTTGTTGGCCTGTCCAGCCGGGGGCGGATTCGGCCTCATGTTGTGGCGCACGGCCTTCAGGGGCTTCCCCCTGGCGAGTTATGTTCGTCCGTATGGGTAAGGGTCGGGTTGAGCTGACAATCCCGTGTCGGAAGGGGCTTGCACCATGCGCGCGATGACAGAGATTGAGTGGCTGGACGGCCGTGTGACGAAGGTGCCGGAGCTCGCCCTGGGCGATGCGCTCGGCGAGAGCGTCCAGGCGGAGCTCGATTTCGGGTTCGACGACGTGTTGGAGGGCCTTTGGGTTGAGGTGCGCCATCATGAGCCGGATGAGGACTCGGACGGCGACCCGCGCGGGAGGGGCTGCGCACTGTACGCGGACTGCCGGTACAGCCTGGTCGAACCGTCGGACCTCGACCGTGTCTTCTGCATCCTTTACGAGGGGCAGCCGAGGGTCCAGCCGCGTCGCGGGGGAGCTCGTGAACCTTTCGCGGGCCTGCGCGTTGTCCTGCCTCATGCTCGGATCTCCCTACCCGCCAGGCGCCCTCGAGGCCCTGGCCGCGTGCGTTCGATACCTCTGCGGTCCGGCTTTCACGTCCGACCTCGCCGCCCGCGTCCGCGCGCGGATCCCATCCGGCCTCACGCGCTTGAATATCGAGCTGAGCCCAAACGATGACCCACACCCCATCGGTCTTCATGATGATGCCTCGATGAGCCAGCTCGCCCAGAGCTTTCGATACGGTCGGTTGAGTCGAACAGACTTTTTTTCGAGCTTGTCCTGACGCATGAAAAGACCTTTTGTAAGTTCTTTTCCGTTGGCATCCTTCCTATGAGGCCCTTTGGACGTCTGGAAGGAGCAAATCATGATCAGAATCGCAAGCTGGACGCGATTCTTCGCGACCGCAAATAATGAGTCGTAGGATGGCCTGTTGATTCCACTCAGGATCTCGCTCTTTGCAATCTCATCCTGTCGAACGTCAAGCGCCGCCTCCATCTCGCTAGGCGTCTCGGCCTGATCGGCAACCGATGGATCGTCCGTGTCTAAAGGCCACGGGAGGCCACGGCCTTTTTGCGGTTTGTAGCTACTTGTACTCATGTTGATTCCTCCGGTGCGAGGCTATCCAACCCAATTGCCGACTGTGCCCATAATATGGTTGATTTCCGATCTCAGCCGAACACATTGAGCGGATAGGCCGTTCCCGCAGTTAGCCGAACGCCCCCGAGGCCCCATTCAGGCCACGGGGGCGTCGTTTTCCCAGTTGAAGGAACGGTGGAGATGTGTTTCGATGGGTCCGGTGGCCATGCTCCGCCCGCCGCCCGGCACCTCTTCCCAGACTCAGCCGGACGGTCGGTCCGTCTATTCCGTTTTTCTTCCAGGCTAGGCCAGCGGGGCATCGCCCCTCTCTGCGCGCGCCCTCTCGGCGGGGCCGGCGGGGCCGACCTGTCGGTCTACGACGGGTTCCTGAAGGGGGGGGTCGCCGATGGCAGCTAGCGAGGA
>CALHJX010000294.1:0-3041 GCA_938033385.1 uncultured Collinsella sp.
TTGCCCTGCCGGCATGGCGGCCGCGCTGGCCGCGCATAAGGCAGGGGCACGCGTGGCCATCGTGGAGCGCGAGCAGCACCTGGGCGGAATCCTCCGCCAGTGCATCCACCCTGGCTTTGGCCTGTCGCACTTTAAACAGGAGTTCACCGGTCCCGAGTACGCGCAGCGCTTTATCGACCAGGTGCACGCAACCGACATTGCGCTGTTCCTGGACAGCATGGTGATTGGGATTGATTCGGGCGAGCCTACGGAAGAAGCCGCGGTCCACACCGTCATGCTCATGAGCCCTGCCGGCATGCTGCAGCTCACCGGGCGCGCGGTCGTCCTTGCCATGGGTTGCCGCGAGCGCACCCGCAGCGAGATCAAGATTCCCGGTAGCCGTCCCGCCGGCGTGTTTACGGCCGGCTTGGCGCAGCGATACATCAATATCGAGAACCTCAAACCCGGCTCGCGCGCCGTCATTTTGGGTTCCGGCGACATCGGGCTTATCATGGCGCGCCGCTGCACGCTCGAGGGGATTTCGGTCGAGGGCGTGTACGAGCTCATGCCGTACGCCAACGGCCTACGCCGCAATGTGAAGAACTGCCTGAACGACTTTGGCATTCCGCTGCACCTGTCCACCACCGTCACACGCGTGATCGGGCACGACCGCGTGGAAGCCGTCGAGGTGAGCCAGGTCGACGATCACCTGGCGCCCATTGCCGGGACGGAGCGCATCGTTCCATGCGACACGTTGCTGCTTTCGGTGGGTCTGATTCCCGAGAACGAGCTTTCGGTTGCCGCAGGCGTGGAGCTTGACCCGCGCACGCGCGGCGTCGTGGTGGATCAGAGTCTCCAGACGGGAGTACCGGGCATCTTTGCCTGCGGCAACGTGCTGCACGTGCACGACCTGGCCGACAACGTAACGTGTGAGTCCGAGAGGGCTGGCGCAGCTGCGGCGGCGTACGCGCTGGGGACCGGCACGGGCGCCGTTCCGGACTGCGAGCTCACCATCTCCCCTGCCGGCATCGCGGGATACGCGCTACCGGGACGCATTACGGCCGTGGCACTCACCAAGCTCAACTTCCGCGTGCGCCGACCAGTCGATACCGCCCGCGTACGGATCCTGGCCAACGGCGAGGAGCTGTTCGTCGGCAAGGTCCGAGCGTTTAAGCCGAGCGTTATGGAAAGCTTCCCGCTACCGGCAAAGGTTATTCAGCGCGCACTCGACCTAGGTGCTAGCGAAATTGTCCTGTCCGTCGATCCCGTTGAGGAGGCGTAAAACCATGAGCGATAACGTAATCGAGACGCTGAAGTTCAACTGCACCACCTGCCCATCCGAGTGCCTTCTGACCGTAGAGGTAGAGCGTGACGCAGACGGCACCGTGGCAGAAGTGCGCTCCGTGACCGGCAACAGATGCCCGCGTGGTAATAAGTACGCACACCAGGAGCTCACCTGCCCCATGCGCGTACTCACCACCACCGTGGCCGTATCTGGCGGCGACGAAGCCCTGCTCCCCGTGCGCACATCCGAAGCCATCCCGCTGACCCTCCACGCCCAAGCCATGGACCTCATCCGAGGCCTAATCGTCAAAGCCCCCATCCGCATGGGCGACGTCGTCCTCCCCGACCTCCTCAACACCAACATCAACCTAATCGCCAGCATGGACATCGACCCAGCCTAAGCAGCTCATTTAGAACGGGGCTTTTAGTTACGCTGCCATCCATCCCACCCCTCCTCAATTGCGGTGAAATAGTTCCGGATTTCCGCCAAAACCCCGGCATCCAGGAACTATTCCACCGCAACTATCCTTGGGATCGGTATTCAGCTTGTGCCTACTTTAGTGCCATTTCAAAACTATGCCGGATTACGGGGCCGATTCGGAGACCCCCATCCATACCGGCCATTTTCAATTTTTGACAAGCCATCTACATGCGGTTTTAATTTCGCGATTTTTGCCATGGTCAAGTAATACAGGTCCAGCCCCGTAATCCGCCATACTTTTGAAACCAGCCCATTTGGGACGGGCCTCTTTTAGCTACTTTTGCCCGAACGTTCGCTAGACAGCCCATGCTAAGGAGTGTCCCAAGGTGCCGGCATAAAAGGAACGTCCCTATGTGCCGGGCTTGGGATACCATGGTGGCACCCTAGCGAAAGGATGTTTCATGGCACATGTCGATGACCAGCGTGTGGCGCGCGTGCTCGATGCGCTCGAGGCTCAGCACCCCGGCGCTCAGCTACTCGTAAACGACCCGTGGTCGATTTATTACCTGACCGGTTTTTATGCCGATATGTTCGAGCGTTTTTGCGGCGTGCTGCTCGCACGCGGTAGCGAGCCCGTGATCCTGGTCAACGCGCTGCATCAGCTGCCCGAGTATGACAATGCCCGCGTCGCCTATCACACCGATACCGACATCGTGGCCGACGCCATCGTTCGTGAGGTCGATCCGAACAAACCACTCGGCATCGACACCGTCATGCGTTCCGGCTTTTTGATGCCCCTCATGGAGCGTCACGCCGCGAGCGAGTTCTTCCTAGGCGACTTTGCCGTCACCGCCGCACGCACCTACAAAGACGCTACCGAGCAGGAGCTTATGCGCGTGTCCTCGGCAGCCAACGACGCCGTGATGGCCGACGCGATCAAGCTCGTCCACGAAGGTGTAACGGAGCGCGAAATTGCCGATCAGATGCTCGGTCTGTACCGCAAGAACGGCTGCGAGGGCTTTAGCTTTCCACCCATCGTGAGCTTTGGCGCCAACGCCGGCGACCCGCCCCACGAGCCCGACGACACCGTACTCAAGCGCGGCGACGTGGTGCTGTTCGACATTGGCGGACGCCATCGCAACTACTGCTCGGACATGACGCGCACGTTCTTTTGGGGCGAGCCGGACGAGGAGACCGCACGCATCTACGACATCGTTCGCCGCGCCAACGAGGCCGCCGAGGCGCTCATCGCCCCGGGCGTGCGCATGTGCGACCTGGACCGCGCCGCACGCGACGTGATTGAGGATGCGGGCTATGGGCAGTACTTTACGCATCGCCTGGGACACTCGATCGGCTT
>CALHJX010000295.1:0-2236 GCA_938033385.1 uncultured Collinsella sp.
GGTCGCGCGCGGGTATAGCACGCTCGAGTACAGCGTCGACACCTGTTCGCGCGGGTCGCGCAAGGAGCACGCCGCGCAGCTGATCCGCTCACTCACCGGTGCCGAGGACGCGCTCGTGGTCAACAACAATGCCGCCGCTGTGCTGCTGGTGCTGGCGACCCATGCCGCAGGCAAAGAGGTCATCGTCAGGCGCGGGGAACTGGTGGATATCGGCGGCAGCTTCCGCATCCCCGATGTCATGGCGGCTTCGGGCACCAAACTCGTTGAGGTCGGCGCCACCAACCGCACGCACCTGGCTGATTATGAGCAAGCCATCACGCCCGATACGGCGATGATCCTTAAGGTCCATCCTTCCAACTATCGCATCGAGGGCTTTCACGAGGAGGTGGGCTCTCGAGAGCTTGCGGCGCTTGCTCACAAGCATGGCCTGCTGTTCTACGAGGATCAGGGCTCGGGCGCGCTGTTGCCCGACGACATCTTGGTGCGCGGCGGCGAAGAAACCACGCCGGCTTCGGTTTCGGCGGGGCTCGATCTGGTGTCGTGCTCGGGCGATAAACTGCTCGGTGCCGCACAGGCGGGCATCATCATGGGCCGTCGTGACCTGGTCCAGGCCTGTGGGTCACATCCGCTTATGCGCGCCCTGCGCCCGGGAAAGCTCGCACTGGCGGCGCTCGAGGCCACGCTGCGTATCTACATGGACGGGGCGGATGCGGCCCATCGCGAGGTGCCGGTGCTCAACATGCTCACGCTTCCGCAGGCTCATCTGGAGCGCCGCGCACGCAAGCTGCGCGATCGTATGGTGGCGGGGCTCGATAAGGCCGGTTGTCCGTGCGCCGTTCAGGTGGAGATCGTCGAAGAGTCGTCGACTCCCGGCGGCGGTTCGCTGCCTACCGTCGAGTTGCCCACGATGTGCGTGGCCGTCTGCCCGGTCGACGGGCGCCTGTCCGTCGACGCGCTCAAGCGCTCGCTCGTCCAAGACTTCGATACACCGGTCGTCACGCGCGCCTCGCACGACCGCATTCTGTTTGATGTGCGCACACTCGTGGGCGACCGCGATATCGAGACGGCGGCATCGACGCTCGTCGCGTGCGTTGAGAAGGCGGTTGCACGATGAGTGAGGTTCAGGCGCTGGTGGAGTGTCCCGTTATCGTTGGCACGGCGGGCCACGTCGACCACGGTAAGTCGGCACTGATTGAGGCTCTGACCGGCAAGAATCCCGACCGTCTGGAGGTTGAGCGCCGTCGCGGTATGACCGTGGAGCTGGGCTTTGGCGAGCTGGCGCTGCCGAGTGGCAAGATCGTTGGCCTGGTCGACGTGCCGGGCCACGCGCATTACTTGCGCGCCATGGTGCAGGGCGCCACGGGCATCGACGTTGCCGTGCTGGTGGTCTCTGCCGTGGAGGGCGTGATGCCGCAGACGCGCGAGCACGTGCATGTGCTGGAGCTGCTGGGCGTCACACACATGGTGGTGGCGCTGACGATGTGCGACCTGGCCGATAGCGAAATGATTGAGCTGGCCGAGCTCGATGTCGATGACTTTTTGTCGGGTACCGTGTTTGCAGGCGCGCCGATTGTGCCCGTGTCGTCTAAGACGGGCGAGGGGATCGACGGGCTGCTTGCGGTGCTCGACGAGCAGGTAAGTGCCTGCTGGGATGCCTGCCGCGACCGTGTCGAGCGGAGTGATGCCGCGCCGCGCCTGCCGATTGACCGCTGCTTTACGATCAAGGGCGCCGGTACCGTGGTGACGGGAACGTTGCACGATGCGCCGGTTGCGGTGGGCGACGAGCTGATGGCTTTGCCGTCGCGTACGGTCTGCCGTGTCCGCGGGATTCAGGTGCATGGCGATACGCAGCAGGCGTTGCCCGGTCAGCGTGTGGCGCTCAACTTGGTGGGCGATGCTGTCGCCGCGCTCGATCGCGGCGAGATGCTCGGCGTGGAGGGCCGTTTTGGCCAGACGCTGCGCTTTATGATGACGTTTACCTACCTGGGCCGCGAGGGCGCTAAACCGCGTGTGCTCGAGTCGGGCGCGCGCGTGCATGTGATGGCGGGTACGGCCGAGGTTGTCGGCCGCATCATGTTCATGGAGGGCGAGGCCCCCATGGCGGTGGGCGAGACCCGTATTGTTCAGGTGCGCTTGGATAACTCGCTGCCGCTACGTGCCGGGGACCATGTCGTGGTGCTGTCCTATTCACCCGTGATGCTTATTGGCGGCGGGCGTGTGCTGCTTTCGCGCTGCC
>CALHJX010000296.1:0-16740 GCA_938033385.1 uncultured Collinsella sp.
CCCAGGCCCACCGGATCGAGCACCCAGGGCTTGCCGGCGTCGTGTGCCGCCTTCGCCGCGCGGGGAATCGTCTGCTCGTAGATAGGGAAGAGCGTGCCCATGTTGAGATAGATGGCGCCGCCGCCGGCAACGAGCGCTTCGCCCTCGTCGGGCAGATAGACCATGGCGGCCGATCCGCCCACGGCGAGCTGCGCGTTGGCGACAAAGTCGATCGTCACCGTGTTGGTGATGGAGCCGGCCATCGGATTGGTGGCGCGAATCTCCTCCACGGCCTTGACCACATTTTGCTTAAGCTGTTCCGAATCAATCACTGCACATGCCTCCTTGGCATAGAAAAGGGGCGCTGTGCATAGACAGCGCCCCTGTAAAGGCGGCATGCTCCCTACGCCAGCATTAACTGACAGGTTCAAAGGATTGGGCCCCATGCCCTCTCAGCCTTGTGGTTTGCACCGCCGGCACTCCCGCATCGAATCTGTTGTTCCCTATACTAGCGCACCGTTACAATGGTTGCGGTGAAAATGACTGGGGGACTCTATGATCAAACTTGTGCTGACCGATATGGACGATACGCTGATTCCAGCCGGGCATGACGGCGCCAGCGACTACGCCATTGAGGGTATTCATGCCATGCAGGCGGCGGGTCTGCACTTTGGGCCGGTTTCGGGTCGTCAGCCGTCCGCGATGGGCTGGATGTTCAAAAACCGTTCCGAGTGTTTTTCGACCGGTGCGTTCTGTAACGGCCAGGTGATGTTTGTCGACGGCGAAGTAGTCGCTTCGCGCGCAATCGACAACGGTGCCCTCATGCGTCTTGCCGACTATCTTGAGCAAGAGACCGACGATACCTATCTGAAGGTCTATAGCCTGGGCGATGACTTTTGGGGCAACGATGCCTATTGTGTGACGAGTGATCCCGAGCGCGTTCGTCGCGCCATGGAGTCGGGCGGCAACGCATGGCTCAAAGGCGAAGAAGCCCCGTGCCGTCCCGTTGTCGATGACGTGCCGGTGTTTAAGGCGAATATCTGGAGTGCCCGTTCGCGTGAGGAGCTCGCGGAGCTACGTGAGCGCGTTGCCGCCGAGGTGCCGGAACTCTCGCTCGTGTTTCCCAACAACCGAGTGCGCCTGTTCGACATCCTTCCGGCTGGTTGGGACAAGGGTTGCGCTGCGCTGGAGTTGGCGCGCGCTTTGGGCCTGACGCCCGACGAGGTGGCCGTATTTGGCGATTCCGATAACGACCTGCCCATGATCGGTGCCGTCCCCAACTCCGTTGCAGTCGCCAATGCCAACGAGGCCGTCACGGCTGCCGCGCGCTGGCATATCGGCGCTGCGGCAGACGATGCGGTTGCCGGGGCTCTGCACCAGATTGCCGCCTGCGCCGCGACGGGGGAGATGCCGCCGTTTATGCGTCAGGCAGATGCGACGGGCTCGGGTATCGCGGACGTCTAGGGAGGCCATCATGAAGCTTCAGCAGCTCAGATATGTCGTCAAAGTTGCCGAATGCGGCAGCATCACCGAGGCCTCGCGCCGGCTCTTTGTGTCGCAGCCTTCGATTACCGCGTCGATCCGCGATCTCGAAAACGAGATGGGTGTGCACATCTTTGAGCGCACCAACAAGGGTGTCATTGTGTCCGAGGAGG
Organism: uncultured Collinsella sp.; assembly: GCA_938033385.1. Classification (GTDB taxonomy): domain Bacteria; phylum Actinomycetota; class Coriobacteriia; order Coriobacteriales; family Coriobacteriaceae; genus Collinsella. The sequence goes on from CALHJX010000296.1 coordinate 1,635, forward strand.
GCGAGACCTTCTTGGGCTACGCGCGCCAGGTGCTCGACCAGGCGGATCTGCTCGAAGGCAAGTACAAGGGCGCGTCCGAGCAGGTGCCGCACTTTAGTGTGAGCTGCCAGCATTATTCCTTTGCCGTTAACGCGTTTGTCGATGTGATTCGCGAGTTCGATGCCGCGCGCTACGACTTTACCCTGCGCGAGGAGCAGACTCACGAGATTATCGAGGATGTCGCGCATATGAAAAGCGAGCTCGGCATCCTGTATCTGTCGGAGCACAATCGCGAGGTCATCGAGCGCATGCTGGCGGCCAACGAGCTCGTGTTCGAAGGACTCTTCTGCGCCACGCCGCATGTCTTCGTCTGCGCCGACCATCCGCTGGCGGACCGCTCCAGCGTGACGCTCGAGGATCTGGAAGACTACCCGTTCCTGTCCTACGAGCAGGGCAGCTACAACTCGTTTTACTATTCCGAGGAGCTGACCTCGACGTTCGAGCGTCGCAAAAATATCCGCGTGCGCGACCGTGCGACGTTGTTCAATTTGGCCATGGGCCTCAACGGCTACACGGTATGCTCGGGCGTGATCAGCCACGAGCTCAACGGCCCCGGCATTATCTCGATTCCGCTCGACGTGGACGAGTACATGGAGATTGGCATCATCACGCGCAAGAACACGACGCTCACGCGCTACGGTCGGGCCTATATCGACGCGATTCGTCAGCATATCTAGGCTGCTGTGCTCCGCACGGTTCAAGTCTCTTTATGACAGTCCAGACTGATATAGGAAGCATCTATATCAAACTGTTATAAACGTATATTTTACGATGGTCATATGAGCGCTCATACTCTGTCCCAGTAAAGCAACCAATGCAAAGGGAGATATCTATGAGCACTTCGATTCAACCGAACGCGCCGTTTCGCGCCGATATTGTCGGCAGCTTTCTTCGTCCGCAGGCTGTAAAGGACGCCCGTGCCGCCTATGTCGCGGGTAAACTCGACGCTTCCGGCCTTAAGGCCGTCGAGGACGATGCCATTCGCGATTTGGTGGCAAAGCAGAAGGCTGCCGGCCTGCAGGTCATCACCGATGGTGAGTTTCGCCGCAGCTACTGGCACCTCGATTTTATGTGGGGCCTTAACGGCATTGAACGCCGTACCTCGCGTACGGGTTATATGTTCCACGACGAGGAGACCACAGCCGACACCGCCGTGGTAACCGGCCCCATTAGCGGCGAGAACCATCCGTTCGTCGAGCACTTTAAATTTGTCAAGGCGCTCGAGGGGGAGGGCCAGGTCGCGCGGCAAACCATTCCGGCGCCGATCCAGACGTTCTCCGAAGTCACGCTCGACCGCTGCGACGGCCAGCAGGAGAGCCTGCGCGCTGTCTATAAGACCGATGAGGAACTTGCCGACGCCATCGCAGCCGCTTATCGCACGGTGATCGCCGACCTGTACGCAGCAGGCTGCCGCAACATCCAGTTTGATGACTGCACCTGGGGCATCTACTGCGACACCGATTTTGTCGCCAAAACCGGCATGAGCCCGGTCGACCTGCAAAAGGTAAGCGAGCTGGGCGTGGCGCTCAACAATGCCGCCATCGCGGACAAGCCCGACGATCTGGTCATCAACACGCATGTGTGCCGCGGCAACTACCACTCCACCTATGCCTTCGAGGGCGGCTATGACCCCATCGCGCCGTACCTGTCCGCAAACGAGGATGTCGATGCATTTTACCTGGAGTTCGATACGCCGCGCGCCGGTGGCTTTGAGCCGCTCAAGTACGTTGCCCCCGGCAAGAAGGTGGTGCTGGGCCTGGTGACCACCAAGGCGGCTGAGCTTGAGGACGAGGACGTTATCGTCGAACGTATCCACGAGGCCGCAAAGTACGTGCCGCTCGAGAACCTGTACCTGTCGCCCCAGTGCGGCTTTGCCAGCTGCGAGATTGGCAACAAGCTGACCGAGGACGAACAGTGGGCAAAGATCGCGCTGGTCAAGCGCATTGCCGAGCGCGTTTGGAAGTAACGTTACCGTTTGCAGGTGACGGCGCGCGCGAGACATGGCGTATCACGTACAATGGTTCGGATCGTATCGTTCGGGCAGGTTATCTGATATGCCTGATCGCCCTTCCATCATGAAAGGACTTCCATGTCCCAATCCTCGACGCCCGCCGTATCTGAACTCGAGGAGACTGTCGAATAGTAGTTGTGTTCAGCTAAATCAAAAAATGGCGTCCATACGTATGCATGCGTGGACGCCATTTTTAATGCGTCAGTATCCAGTGGATGCCGCGCGCCATGCGCAGGTCAGTTTGGGCAAAGTGGTTGCCGGGGTTGAGCTCCAGCGTTGTTGGAATGTCATGCTCGATAAACAGCTCTTCCATCGCACGCGTATCGTCGAGTACGTGCCGCATCATGCGGTTGGGCGTCTTGGTTTCCTTTTTACCGAGCGACAGATAGGCGGCGTCGGGCGTGGCTGTCATCGTGCGCTCTCGCGCATAGTCGATAAAGCCGGGGAACCACAGCGACCCCGATGCACTTGCCGCGCGCTCAAAGACATCTGTTTGCCAAAGTGCCCACAGGGAAAAAAGACCCGCCAACGAGTAGCCGGCAATGCCGCGCCAGGTGGGCGGGCAGGGGAGTGATGATTCGGCCTCTGGGATTATCTGATTCAGCAGTTCATCGAGAAACTCAGACGCCTGTCCACCAAAGGGTTCGGCATCTCGTATAGTTCCCTCACATTCCCAGGGGCTCAGCTCGCGATTCCAATCGAGCTCTCCAATGGCGACAAGGGTGAACGGCGGGCAGTCGAGCTCTTGGCAGCGCTCGTAGACTTCACTACCGTCGCCCATAACCACGGGGAGATAGATGGCGGGCGCGCCTTCCGCACACTCTGAATAAACGGTTATCTGCTTATGATGCGCTTCCAAGGCAGGCTTCTCTCGGTGTTGTGATATTGACAGCCTCAATTGTCGCACGCTGGCACGGGGGCAGACGCTAAAAGAAAGGCGCGGAGCCGCTCGATGCGATTCCGCGCCTTGTTGTTTTGCTTTAGCAGAATATGCCGTTACGCCACGAAGAAGTAGACGAGGAAGGCAAGGGCTGCGATCCACATGAGCGGCTTGATCTTGGAGGCCTCGCCCTTAAAGAGCGCGACGATCACGTAGGCGATAAAGCCCAGGCCAATGCCGGCAGAGATGGAGTAGGTGAAGGGCACGCCGGCGACAATCATGAACGCCGGGAAACCCTGCGACACGTCGGACCAGTCGATCTCGGAGGCCTCGCTCATCATGAGGTAGCCGACGTAGACCAGAGCACCGCAGGTGGCGGCGCTGGAAACGATGGTGACGATGGGGGAGAAGAACGCGGCGAGAATGAACAGCACGCCGGTGGTGACGGAGGTGAGGCCCGTGCGGCCACCGTCGGCAGCACCAGAGGTGGACTCGACGAAGGTGGTGATGGAGGAGACGCCCATGAAACCGCCCACAGCAGCGGCGGCGGAGTCGACGATCAGAATCTCCTTGATATTCTGGACGTTGCCGTCGTCGGTGAGGAACTCGCCCTGCTTGGCCACGGCCATCGCGGTGCCCATGGTGTCGAAGAAGTCACTCATGAGCAACGAGAACGAGATGACGAGGAGCGCGGGGTCGGTAAGGACCTTGACGATGGCAGGCACGCCGCCGGCGTCGGCGATGGGGCCACCGATGCTCGAGAAGTCGAGCGGGGCGATGATACCGGTCGGAGCCTGGGTCACACCTAGGGGGATACCGGCGATGACGGCGACGACGATGCCGATGAGCAGCGAGCCGGGGACGTTGCGGCAGGTGAGGGCGACTGTCACCAGGATGGAGATGATGCCGACGATGAAGGTGGGGGAGGTGATGTCGCCCAGACCGACGAGTGTACCGGCGCCAGCGGTGATAATGCCGGCATCGCACAGGCCAATCATGGCGATGAACAGGCCCAGACCCACCGAGATGGCGTGACGCAGGACAACCGGGATGGCGTCCATGATGGCCTCGCGCAGGCCACAAAGCACGAGCAGCAAGATGACGACGCCCTCAAGGAAGATGACGCTCATGGCCACGTGCCAGTCACCGCCGCAGACGGTGGTGGTGATTCCAGCGATCATCGCGTTGACGCCTAAGCCCGACGCGCAGGCGAGCGGGCGGTTGGCGAAGATGCCCATGCAGATGGTCATGATGCCGGCGCCCAGGCAGGTGGCGCAGGCGAGCGCTCCCGCATCGATGCCGGCGCCCGAGAGCACCGCAGGGTTGACGGCGATGATGTAGGCCATCGCCAGGAATGTTGTCAGTCCAGCGCGAAGTTCGGTCCCGATTGTGGACTTGCGCTCACTGACGTGAAAAAGTTCGTCCATGCATACCCTTTCCTTGTTCGGCCCCGAGTTTAGGCCGATTGACACGAACTCAACTACTATATCGCCTTTGAAAGATTGATGTTTCTCGCATGTTGATGTTCGGCGCTTTGTAGCAGACGGACGGTATTTTTCGCATGAAAATGTGTGGGTACCGTATACTTAAGCAGTTACAACGACCCCTATGGAGGAACGTATGATTAAAGAGCTCTGCCACGACGAGGCTATTCTGTCCCAGCGTTGCGAGGTCGCGACCGTCGAGGACGAGTCGGTGGCACAGGACCTGATCGATACCATCAAGTCGCTCGACGATGCCGGCTGCCTTGCCGCCAACCAGATCGGCGTCACCAAGAAGGTCTGCGTCTATCTGGACGACGCCGGCGAGCCCCATGTGCTCTACAACCCCCGTCTGGTGTTTGGCCTGGGTGCCAGCAAGATGGAGGAGAGCTGCCTGACGCACGAGGAGGTCACCAAGTCCACGCGCTACATCAAGTGCAAGGTTGCCTTTGACCAGATCGTCGACGGCAAGATGAAGGAGTGCCGCCGCGACTACGCGGGCTTTGAGGCACAGATGATCCAGCATATGATCGATCACTGTCTTGGAAAGTTGGTCTAAGGGGACCAAAGCACCGCACCTTGCCGCTCAATCGTCGCTCGCGTACCTTAAGTACGCTTCGCTCATCTTTCGTGGCAATCTGCGGCACTTTGACCCCTTAGACGACCTGCGGGGTTAACTTGGTTGAGTTTATCCTGTTTGAATAGTCCGGGCGTGACATTGTTGTCATGTCCGGGCTTTTGTGTTTAGCGCCTTTTTGTTTGGAGACAATGAAATTAGCAAGAACGTAAAGCTAGGAGGCGCTATGTGTACGAGTATTCGATTTACCGATAATTCTGGCCACATGTATCTGGGCCGCAATCTCGACTGGAGCTTTGACTACGGCCAACAGGTTCGCGTGATGCCGCGCGGGTTTCACATTCCGTATTCGTTTATCGACGACGCGACAGCGGCGCACGCGGTGATCGGTATGTGCATCGATTACAAGAACTACCCTATGTTCTTCGATTGCGGCAACGATGCGGGCCTCGCCGTGGCGGGTCTCAATTTCCCGGGCTATGCCGAGTATGCCGAGGACCCTGTCGACGGCAAGACCAATATCGCGGCCTATGAGTTCCCCCTGTGGGTGGCAGCGACGTTCTCGACGGTCGATGAGGTCGAGGCCGCGCTGCGCGACACGGTGATTGTCGCCAAATCTGCCGGAGAGGGGCTGGGCGTGTCGCTGCTCCATTGGATTATCGGCGACAGCCAGCGCAGCATCGTGGTCGAGATGATGGCTGACGGTCTGCATGTATACGACGATCCGGTCGACACCCTTGCCAACCAGCCGACCTTCCCGTGGCACATGGAAAACCTGCGCACCTATATCACCGCCACAAGCGATTTTCCGCAGACGGCGACATGGCGTGGCGCCGAGCTCAAGCCCTATGGAGCCGGTGCCGGCATGCGCGGCATTCCGGGCGATTGCTATTCGCCGAGCCGTTTTGTAAAGGCGGCGTACCTCAATGCCAATTACCCGCAAAAGGAGAGCGAGACCGAAAACGTCGTTCGCATGTTCCGCTCGCTCGAGGGCGTGGTGATGATCGAGGGGGCGTCCAGGATGGGCGATGGCAAGTTCGAGAAGACTATCTACACCGGATGCTTTAGCGCGCGTACGGGCAATTATTACTACGCGATGTATGGGGATCCGTCGATTCGCTACGTGAGCCTGATGGATGCCGAGGGCGCGAGCCCCGATAGGCTCGTGGTTCCCGAGCCGCGTCGTTCGTAGCCGCTAGCTTTACTGCAATACAAGACGGCCCTGTACCTCTCGCGAGGTGCAGGGCCGCTGTCGTTGATTTATGGCGCCGCTAGAAGTTGGCGTCGTTGAGTTGTTCGTTCTCGAGGCCGTCGAGCTGTTGCTGTTCGGGCGTATCGGCGACGCTCTCGAGCAACTCGGTGGGATCGACGTTCATGTCCTTACCGGCTTCGTTGCCGTTGACCAAGTCGTCCGAGAAGATGTCGACTTCCATTTCCTCGGCCTCTTCGATCTGAACCTCGAGCGGCACCTGGGTGCGCACGAGCTTAACGGCCGGGCGCATGCGGGCAAACAGCGGCACGTACTCGATGATAATGGCCGAGTTCTCAAGACCGTACCAGCGTGCCGGGCTTCCGCAGGCGCGGCGGACGGCGTACTTGATGGCCATCACGCGGTGGTCATTGCGGTTGATGTCCGTTTCGGGGGCAAGCATCTTGCGCAGCATACAAAAGCGGAAGTCACCCACGTTGCCGCGTGTCTCGTAGATGGAGTAGGTGTGATGTTGCGGCGGCAGCTCGCCCGATGCCATCAAGTCGCCGACGATCTGACGCAGATAAGCGTTGACGCGCTGGTTGACCTTAAAGCCCAGGTCCAGGCGAACGCGGAAGAGGAAGTCCGTGCCAAAGGTCTCGACGGAATACTCGTGCGTAAAGGGTTCGTCGGTAACGTGCACGTTAATGAACCAATATGCCTTGGCGCGCTTGGGATGCTTATCCAGGATGGAATAGAGTACGTCGCGGTCGAGCGTGAGCGGGTCGGGGCTGTTGGTGAGAAATACCAGATTGTCAGCGAGCACGGGATAGGTCTCGTCATTGCGCAGGCGATTGAGCTGGTCGATGTACTTGGAGACGGGCAGCAGAATCGTCTGCGTGCGCTCGATGGCGGTGCCGCGACGCCACACATACATAAGGCCGAACAGCAGTGCGGCCAGGAAGATCATGACGTAGCCGCCGTCAAAGAACATGGTGAGGCACGAGGCGAAGAAGCACAGCTCAATGGCACCAAAGAGCAGGGCGAAGACGCAGGCACCCAGCCTGTGCTTGAGGATGCCGGCGATGTAGCTCGTCAAAAGCGTCGTGGTCATGAGCATGGTCACGGTAATGGCGAGACCGTAGGCGCTCTCCATGCGCTCGGAGTTTTGGAACAGCAGCACGATGAAGATGCAGCCGACCCACATGATGTTATTGACGAGCGGAATATAGAGCTGGCCCTTGGTGTCGCTGGGGTAGTGGATGCGCAGATGCGGCATAAGGTTGAGACGCGTTGCCTCGGATACCAGCGAGAACGAGCCGGTGATGAGCGCCTGCGAGGCAATGATGGCCGCCACGGCCGAAAGCACGATGGCAAAGGGGCGCAGGGGCTCGGGGAGCATCATATAGAACGGGTTGACGATATCCATCGCGAGCAACTGGGGATTGGAATTGTTGGCGAGCAGCCAAGCGCCCTGACCCAGGTAGTTAAGGATAAGCGCCGCTTTAACAAACGGCCAGGATGCGTAGATGTTGGCCTTGCCCACGTGGCCCATGTCTGAATAGAGCGCCTCGGCGCCGGTCGTCGACAGGAAGACGAAGCCGAGCACCATGATGCCCGAGTGGTTGATGGGCGAGAACAGGAACATGACGCCGCGGATGGGGTTGAGCGCGCGCAAGATGGACAGGTTGCCGAGCATGTTGAATAGACCGGCGCCTGCCAGGAACAGGAACCACAGCGTCATGAGCGGACCGAACAGCTTGCCGATTGACGAGGTGCCAGCGCGCTGCATGGCAAACAGGCCACAGATAATGATGATGGTAATAATGATGACGTTAGTTTGCCCGTCACCCAACAGCGCGTGGCCCCACTCGATGGTGCGCAGACCCTCGATGGCCGTGGTAACCGTGACGGCGGGGGTGAGGATGCCGTCGGCGAGCAGCGCCGCACCGCCGATCATGGCGGGGAGAATCAGCCACGGTGCCACCTTGCGTACCAGGCTAAACAGGGCGAAGATGCCGCCTTCGTTGTGGTTGTCGGCCTTCATGGCGATTACCACGTACTTGACCGTGGTCACGAGCGTCATGGTCCAGATGACGAGCGAAAGCGCGCCCAGGATCAGGTCCTCGCTGACGGTACCGATGCCGCCGTTGTTGGCGACGATTGATTTCATGGTGTACATGGGGCTCGTGCCGATGTCGCCATAGACGACGCCGAGCGTTACGAGCAGCATGCCAGCGGAGAGGGGGATGGCTCCGTGCCCGCCTTGACCACGCTGGTCTTGGGGGTTTGCCTCCAGTTTGTTGTGTGCCACGTGGACTCCCTTAGACATCCGGTTGTCTGTCTAGGACAGATAATCTTTATGCCGTCTTTATACATACAAGAGCAGTTTGGCACATCAGGTTATTTTAGACAATAATCCCCAGCTGGGGATTATTTATGTACGTAGGTAGCATTTCAAAACAGGGGCTTTTAAGCACGTGCTGTCTGGGCTATGCCAGCCTTGGCGCTTGCGCGTTTGCCGGCGAGTTCGCAAAAAATCGCGCCGCCGATGATAAGCGCGGCACCCATCAGACGGACCGGTGTTATGGCTTCGCCCAAAAGGACGGCCGAGAACACGACGGCCGAAAGCGGCTCGAGGTAGCCGACAACGGCGACGGTCTGCACAGGCAGTTTGGCGACGGCGCTAAAGTAGAGCAGGCAACCAATGCCGGTGTTGACGACGCCGAGCATGACGACGGCGCGCCAATCGATGCCTGCGGCGACGCCGGCGGACAGGAATGAGGGTGCACCCTGCGTGATGAGCGTGAGGACCAGCGCGGTCACAAAGGCGGCACTCACCTGGAGCGTGGAGTTCTCGAGGCCTTCGATGTGTGGCGCGCCCTTGCTAGCGATGACCATCAGCGCATAGCAAAATGCCGAGGCGATGCCGCAGGCGATACCTGCAATGGGCATATTGCCGCCTAGACCTTGCGCTGCAATGAGAAAAGCACCGCAAGCAACGGCGATAAAGCCGGCGATTTTGCCGCCGGTCAGCTTTTCGCCAAAGATGAGCGGGGAGAGTGCCATGACAATGATGGGGCCGCAGTAGTACAGCAGCGAGGATACGCCGACGCCGATCGTCTGGTAGGCGCGGAACAGAAAAATCCAGCTGGCGCCCAGCGCAGCTCCCGAGAGGAGGAGGGCTGCGGCTTCGCGGGGGCGAGACGGCGCCTGCAACTTATGGCGTTGGGTGATGGCGAGAATGGTGACAAGCGAGAGTGCGCCCAAAAACGTGCGTAGTAGCACGATATCCGAGCTCGGCAGCGCGATGGCAGCGGCGATGATGCCGTTGGAGCCAAACAATAGCAATGCTGCTAAGTACGTAAACAACCCGTTGTTCATGCGCTGACATCCCCTCTATATCTGAGCATCTTCACTATGGGTGAACTGGTTTTAGAAGAAAAGCGAATATAATGCATAGATAACATGACAAAAACTCATGCAAAGGTGGAGGGGCGCCGTGGAAACGAATATTCAAAAGATGCAGGTGCTGCTCGAGACGGTGCGCGCCGGAAGCTTTACGCGTGCTGCCGAGCGCCTGAGCTATTCGCAATCGGGCGTGAGCCGTATGGTGGCCGATCTTGAGGCCGATTGGGGCTTTAAGGTGCTCGACCGCAGTCGCGAGGGCGTAGTACTTTCTGCCGATGGACAGCAAGTTATGCCGGCGGTCGAGGCGTTATGCGAGGAATTTGCTCGTTTGCAGCGACGAGTGGATGAGATGCGTGGGCTCATGCGTGGCAAAATCTGCATCGGTACGTTTTCGAGTGTGGCGACCCACGTGCTGCCGCCGGTGATTGCGCGCTTTCGCGCCGATCACCCGGACGTCGATTATGAGTTGCTGATGGGTGATTACTCAGAGATTGAACAATGGGTGGCTGAGGGTCGTTGTGACCTGGGCTTTATCCCGCGTGAACCCCGAGAAAACGGCATGGCATCGCGGTCTTTGGTGCGCGACGAGTTGATGGCAGTAGTGCCGGCAGACTCTTTGCTTGCCACGGCGGAGGTCGTTTCTCTTGCCGATTTAGCCAACGAGCAGTTTATTCTGCTAGAACGCGGCACCGATGACGAGATTACGCCGCTGTTCCGTCGGGCGGGGCTGACGGTGTGCTCCAAGCTGTCGACCTGGGATGATTATGCGATTATGGCTATGGTCGAGGACGGCCTGGGCGTGAGCATTCTTCCCGCGCTCATCTTGCGCCGTTGTCAGTTCGATGTTGCCGTGCGTTCGCTCGAGGGACATCCCCATCGGCAGATCAACGCCATATATCGAACGGCCGATGTTTCGCTTGCCGCCGCTCGTTTTCTCGAATACCTCTAAACGTGTACACGCCATTGTTTGCTTTGGGCAGATCTCGGAGTCCGATACATTTTCTCATGAAATTGAACTTTCGAATGAAGCGCAGCGTTATACTGCTTGCTAAATTGAACCATGGTTCAATTCGTGTTCTATAAATTGAACTTTGCCAGCAAGGAGGTTCTAGTGGCCCAAGAGACGTTTAGCGATCGCCTGCGACAGGCTATGTCCGATCGCGACGTTCGCCAGTCGGACGTGATCCGCGCATCGGAGATGCTCGGCAAAAAACTCGGCAAGAGTCAGATGAGCCAATATGTGAGCGGCAAGACGATCCCGCGGCGCGATGTGGCTGAGCTGCTCGCCCGTATTTTGGAGGTCGATGTTACCTGGCTGCTTGCCGGCGACGCCGATCAAGGCGAGGCATCATCACCCCGCAACGATTCCAAGCCCGAACCCCATCCCTCAGCTCAAATTGCAAGGAGCACCACCATGCGTACTTTTTCTAAATCCACCAAGCTCGATAACGTCCTGTATGACGTGCGCGGTCCCGTCGTCGACGAGGCCGCCCGTATGGAGGACGAGGGCGAGCGCATCCTCAAGCTCAATATCGGCAACCCGGCGCCCTTCGGTTTCCGCACACCCGATGAGGTTATCAAGGACATGCGCCAGCAGCTGCCCGACTGCGAAGGCTATTCCAACTCGCGTGGCCTGTTCTCCGCGCGCAAGGCAATCATGCAGTATTCGCAGATCAAGGGCCTGCCCAACGTTCAGATGGAGCATATCTACACGGGCAACGGCGTGTCCGAGCTCATTCAGCTTTCGATGAACGCGCTGCTCGACAACGGCGACGAGATTCTGATTCCCAGCCCCGACTATCCGCTCTGGACGGCGTGCGCAACCCTTGCCGGCGGTCATCCCGTACATTATCTGTGTGATGAGCAGGCGGATTGGTATCCCGACCTGGAGGATATGGAGTCCAAGATCACGAGCGCGACCAAAGCCCTCGTCATCATCAACCCCAACAACCCCACGGGTTCTGTCTATCCGCGCGAGGTGCTCGAGGGCATCGTCGAGATTGCACGCAGGCATCAGCTGATGATCTTTGCCGATGAGATCTACGACCGCCTGTGCATGGACGGCTACGAGCACGTCTCGATTGCCTCGCTCGCCCCCGATCTGCCCTGTGTCACCTTTAGCGGCCTTTCCAAGTCGCACATGATCGCGGGCTATCGCATTGGCTGGATGGTGCTTTCGGGCAACCAGCGCTGCATGAGCGACTTCATCATGGGCATCAACATGCTCTCCAACATGCGCCTGTGCTCCAACGTGCCGGCTCAGTCGATCGTTCAGACGGCACTCGGTGGCCATCAGTCCGTTAACGACTACATCCGTCCCGGCGGCCGTGTCTACGAGCAGCGCAACTTTGTGTATGAGGCGCTCAACAAGATTGACGGCATCTCGGTGGTTAAGCCGCGTGCAGCGTTCTACATCTTCCCCAAGATGGATGTGAAGAAGTTCAACATCACCGATGACGAGCAATTCGCCCTTGACCTGCTGCACGAGAAGAAGATCCTGATTACGCGCGGCGGCGGCTTCAACTGGGCTGAGCCCGACCACTTCCGTATCGTGTACCTGCCGCGCATGGAAGTACTCAAAGAGTCCCTCGAAGACCTCGCCGATTTCTTCGACCATTACCACCAGAGCTAGTGGGATAGAAGTTCCGCACTATGAAAAGCTCCCTGCAGTTGTTTTGCTGCAGGGAGCTTTCTTGAATCGGCGGAACTAGATCACGATCCCGTTGCAGTGGTCGATTTCGTGCTGGATGATCTCGGCGGTGTAGCCCGAGAAGTTTTTGATGCGGTGGACGAAGTTCTCGTCCAAATACTCAACCTTAATGCGGCGATAGCGGGTACAGGGACGCTCGCCGATCAGCGAGAGGCATCCTTCGCTCGTCTGATAGGCATTGACCTGCTCAAGAATTTGAGGGTTGTACATCAGGAGTGTCCTATTGCCGTCCTTTACGCAGATGATGCGTTTGCGCACGCCGATCATGTTGGCGGCGAGGCCCACGCACTCGTGCTCATGCTCGTGGAGTGTATCCAGGAGGTCCTGCCCGGTCGCGGCATCGTCGGGTCCCGCGTCTTCGGAAGGCAGGCGCAAAAAGAACTCGGATTTCATGATGGGCTTAATCATGGCGGGCTCCTCATGTCTCATGCTTTCGTGGACTTTTAATAATAGCGCGGAAGGAAAGCTGCGCGTCCGCGTTACAATCTTTCAACGTTGGACCATGTTGCCAGATTCGTCGTGTACGGCGTCTGGCGTAAGTCTAGGGCTCATTTTTCGCCCTGGACCGTTCCTCTGGGGCGATGCGACTGTCGTTCCAAGAGGAAGGAAATGCAAGGGGGCAAATCTCAGCAACAAGTTCAAGTAACGCCATCGGCCTCTGCGGCGATTCTCGTCGTAATGTATATTGCAGCCTTTGTTGCCGCGTTTAACGAGAACATCATTAACGTGGCGTTGCACGACATTATGGCAGCCTTTTCGGTGAGTGCCACCACGGCACAGTGGCTCGTCTCGGGCTACATGATCGTGACGTCGATTTTTACGGCCATCATGGCCTTCCTGTCCGGCCGTTTCTCGACGCGCAAGTTGTTGTTTTTCGCATGCGGATGTATGGTCGCCGGCGAAGTCCTGTGTCTGATCGCTCCGTCGTTTAGCGTTTTGCTGCCAAGTCGTATTTTGCAGGCTGCGGGATCGGGCATCTTGTTTCCGCTCATGATGAACGTGGTGCTGTCTTGCGCCCCGCGCGAGAAGCTCGGTCTGTATCTGAGCCTGGGTGGTGCCTGCATTACGCTAGGGCCGGCGTTTGGACCTGTGATCAGCGGTCTTATGTGCACGTTATTTGGCTGGAGGGCGGTGTTCGTAGTGCCGCTGGTGGGCGGCATTGTGGTCGCTGCGGCGGGCGTTAAGCTTGTTCAGAATGTCGGAGAGCGCTCGAACACCACGCTTGATATTCTGTCGGTTGTTTTGCTCGCCGCCGACATTACGGCATTTGTGTATTCCGTAGGCGAGTTCTCGACCAATCTGATTGCCGGCATCGTGGCGCTTTTCGCCGCCATTGTGCTGCTCGGCCTGTTTGCGGCCCGTCAGCTCAAGCTCGAGCATCCGGTGCTTAACGTGCGTCCCATGGCGAGCTTTCGCTTTTGGCCTGCGTGTTTGCTTGTGGTGGTGTCGATGATGACGACGTTCTCGATGAGCGTTTTGTTGCCGCTCTATTTTGAGGGCGCATACGGCATGACCGCACTTATTGCGGGCTTGCTCATTTTGCCGGCGATTGCCTGCAACGCCGTGACCTCGATTGTGGGCGGACGCGTGATGGACGCCCGTGGCGCATGGCCGCTGCTGCCGGTCGGCTTTGCCCTGATTGCCGTGGGGCAGACTGCAATCTCGATGACGGCGGCAAGCATGAACATCGGCGTCGTCGTGGCGCTGACCGTTGTGGTGTATGCCGGAGTCGGCCTGGTGCTGAGCCCCTCGCAGACGGCCGGCTTGGAGACGCTTCCTGCCGCTGAGCATCCTCACGGAACGGCATTGCTCAACACGTGGAACATGATTGCCGCATCGTTTGGCCCGTCGCTGTTTATCGGCCTGCTCTCGAGTTCTGCGGCGACTGCCGGCACCGCTGGCGCTGCGACGGACGTTGCCCAGGCGATTGGATTTGCAACTGCCGTGCGTGTGGCGGCTGTAATTGCCGTGGTCGGGTTCGCGGTGTCGCTGGTGTACGCTCGTCGCGAGTCGCACATGTCGCATTAATGTGTGCACATAGATTCTGCAGCTAGATTGGATGGCGACACCATAAACTAATGGACGTTTTGCCGAGAGGCATGAATGTTTAAAGCGCAAAGAGTGCGCGACGGGCCCCGCGAATGGGGCGATGATGCCCGAGAGGGCCAAGAAGGAGTCTCATGTCTGAGAACGAAGAGATTATGAACGAGACCGAGAACGAGACCATGGCTGCCGAGGTCGAGGCAGTCGAGACCGTGGAGACCGAAGCTGCCGAGGTTGAGGCTGCTGACGAGGTTTCCGCCGAGGAGGAGGCCGAGGTTGTCGAGGCCGCCGTTGATTACGATGACGAAGAGCTGATGGACAAGATGCAGAAGGCCGCCCGCCTGCTGCGTAGCCGTCGCTTTGCTATTTCCAAAGAGGAGGAGGCCAAGGCCGAGCGCATGGCGAACATCGAGCGCGCCATCAAGCTCCTTGACCTCAAGCCCAAGATGGAGCAGAAGGAAATGTCCGACCTGTTGGGCATGCGCCTTCGTGAGCTCGATGGCCTGATGGCCGAGGCCGAGGCTGCCGAGCTGGTTGGCCGCATCGACGACGCCGAGGGCGATATGCGCAAGATCGTTGTCTTCGCTGCCGAGGATGCCGCTGAGGGCCTGGTCGAGCTTGCCAACAAGAAGGAGAAGCTCCTGCCCGAGCTTTCTTATGAGGAGGCCACCGAGCTGATGGCCGCTCTCGATAAGGTTATCGCTCCGCTCGTCGCCATGGGCCTGGACGAGGACCGCGGTCCTCGCGGCGGCCGTGACGACCGTG
>CALHJX010000297.1:0-14331 GCA_938033385.1 uncultured Collinsella sp.
TGATGTGTCCGGGGCGCCAGACGCTGTCGATGTGGACGGGCGTACACGAGCTGGAGCCATCGTTGCGCTTCGAGATCGTGCCGGTGAGCGACCTTTACGACGAACGCGAATCCGTCATGCGCAGCCTCGGTCGCGAGGTCGATGTGGTGCAGTCGAGTTTTTCGACCCCGCGCTGGGGTGACGCCTGCCAAAAGCTCCGCATTGTCAACGTGCCGTTTTATATCGACCTGCCGCGCACGAGCCCGCTGGCGCGCAAGAATCGCATTACGGTCGCCGACTTGGAGGGTATGCGTCTGCGCGTGCTCCGCCACGGCAACGACGCTATGGACAGCCTGCGTATCGATCTTTTGGCAGACGGCGGCGTAGACGTGATCGACGTGGACAGCTTTGACTTTGCGCTCTTTAACGAGGCAGAGGAAAAGGGCGACGCGGTGCTCACCTGCGGCGCATGGTCGGGGGTGCACCCGGCCTTTGTGGGCGTGCCGTTCCTGTGCGGGCGAGAGGTGCCGGTCTTTTTGCACTATCCGCTCGAGCCCACCCTCCAAGTACAAAAATTCGTCAACGCCATGGCCCAACTCCTCAAGTAGCCAAAAGAGTCCCGTCCCAAATTAGCTACCCTTTGCTACGGGTTTAGCGGTCCTCGCGTTGCGGCCCGGCTGCCTCGGCTGTCTTTACGCGGTTCTTATCGACGTACATGTTCTTGTCGGCCTGGGAAAAGAGTTCGCGCATGGTAGGCGGCTCGTCAAAATCGCTGGAAAGCGCATAGCCCACCGCGTAGCTGATGGGCATATCGGGGTGGACTTCGGAATACTCGTTCACGTTCGCGCGAATCCGAGTGAGACAAGATTCCACAGCGGCTCGGTCGGCATCCCGCAGCACCGCGATAAACTCATCGCCGCCGTCGCGGCCCACAAAGCAGGTCTCCGACGCCACGCGCCCCAGCTGCTGGGCAAAAGAACGGATGTATTCGTCGCCCTTCTCGTGGCCGAAGCTGTTATTGACCGTATGCAGATTGTTAAGGTCGAAGACGCACACCGCAACGGGCGCCTCCGCGGAGACAGGTTGCTCCTGCCCCAAGACCTCCTCGCACTTGTTCTTGTTGGGCAGTCCTGTGGCTTCGTCGAGATAGACTTTGTTCTGCAGTTCGCGATTGAGCGCGGCAGTTCGCACCGCGCGAACAAGTTCGACCGCAAAGGTCGCCACCAAGCCCATGATGTCGATGATCACCAGGCCCTCGAGATAGTTGAGCGCCGACGCCTTCTCCTGAGAGTAGTCCTCTGCGAGTCGCGTAGCATCGTCGCAAATGCCAAAGAACTCCTCGCTCATGGAGATGATGTCGGTGTTCTCATAGCCGACTTCGCGCACGCGGATGATCTCGGTGCAAAGCTCATCAAAATAATTTGCAAGCTCGGTCATTTTTGCCTGATACTCATCGTCGTCGAGACGGACGAGGTTGAGGTCGTCACTTCCGTAACGCAAACCGTTGATGTATGAATCCACGGCTTTGAGCAGGTCATCTTGAGGCTGGCCCGCATCCTCGAGCTTAACGATTCGCTGCGTGGTACCGCGCACCAGACCGGCGTAGTTGACCACACGCGCCGTGCCCTGGATATCGGAGACGAGCAGTATAACATTGATGAAGAAGAAGATGAGAACTGCCGTGAGCACCATCATGAGCAGGCGCACCGCCTGGCCGGCCTTCTTGGCGACAGAAGTATTCACAAGTTCACTCCCCTAAATGACAAAAGAACAGGTAGCACGCAGTGTGCTGAAATTCATGGGTGGTTAACTCTACCATATGGGCCAGCAGCCTCAAACTGCAGCAGACGCTCGTCCAAATTGGCGTGACGCTTGCCTTGTTGTTCTTGACCTGGCCGCGCTATCGGACATGCTTCTGGTCTTGGATCACCATGGGAAAGCTCATCCCGTTTTGTGCGTCTAGAGTGGGATGCGGCTTCCCAAAGGTGCCGTTAGGGGAAATCACATCCCGGTTTACCCCCTTGAAATGGGATGCCGTTTCCCGGAGGGGGTCCAGCGGGAAACGGCATCCCATTTTGGGCCCGAAAAGTGGGATACGGTTTTCGGCCGGCATGAAAAAAGCCTCCGCAGCTCGTGTGGCTGCGGAGGCTTTATTCGTTGCGGTGCATTGTGTTTGGGTCGTTGAGATGAGTCGATTTGCCCCGAAAGAGGAGGGCATTGACCTTAGGGTCATGCCCGACGAATGAGCGGCAAATCGGCCATCTCGGCGAGCCGAACTACTCCAGCTCAAACGCTCCGGTATAGAGCTGGTAGTAATACCCGCGCTTGGCGATCAGCTCGTCGTGGTTGCCGCGCTCGATGATGCGGCCGTGATCCAGACAGATGATCGCGTCGGAGTTGCGCACGGTGGACAGGCGGTGCGCGATGACAAACGTCGTGCGGCCTTCCATGAGCTTGTCCATGCCGGCTTGCACGATGGCCTCGGTGCGGGTATCGATGGAGCTCGTGGCCTCGTCCAGAATCATTGCCGGCGGATCGGCGACGGCGGCGCGGGCGATCGAAATCAGCTGGCGCTGGCCCTGCGACAGCTGTGCGCCGTTGCCGGTGAGCATGGTGTCGTAGCCGTCGGGCAGGCGGGTGATAAAGTCGTCCGCGCCGGCGAGCTTTGCTGCCGCGATGCACTCCTCGTCGGTGGCATCCAGATTGCCGTAGCGGATGTTATCCATCACGGTGCCGGTGAACAGGTTTACGTCCTGCAGCACCACGCCCAGCGAGCGGCGCAGATCGGCCTTGCGGATCTTGTTGACGTTGATGCCGTCGTAGCGGATCTTGCCGTCGGCGATGTCATAGAAGCGGTTGATGAGGTTGGTGATGGTCGTCTTGCCCGCACCGGTGGCACCGACAAACGCGACCTTCTGGCCCGGCTTAGCAAACACGGACACGCCGTGCAGTACCTCGTGGTCGGGCGTGTAGCCAAAGTCGACGTTGTCCATGACCAGGTCGCCGCGCAGCGGCACGTACTCGATCTCGCCGGTCGCGCGGTGCGGATGTTTCCACGCCCACATGCCGGTGTGGTGGTCGGCCTCCTCGAGCTGCCAGGTGTCGGGGTTCACCTGCGCGTTGACGAGCGTCACGTAGCCCTCGTCGGCCTCGGGCTTCTCGTCGATGAGCTCAAAGATGCGGTCGGCACCGGCGAGGCCCATGACCACGGCGTTGATCTGCTGCGAGATCTGACCGATCTGTCCGCAGAACTGCTTTGTCATGTTGAGGAACGGCACCACGACGGCGATGGACAGCGCCATGCCCGAGATGCTCAGGTTGGGCACGCCCAGCGCCAGGAAAATGCCGCCTGCCAGTGCGACCAGCACGTAGAGCAGGTTTCCCAGGTTCATAAGGATGGGCATGAGGATGTTGGCGTACATGTTGGCCTTCTGCGAGACCTCGAAGAGCTTTTCGTTGCGCTCGTCAAAATCGGCCTCGGCGGCAGACTCGTGGCAGAATGCCTTGACGACCTTCTGGCCGTTCATGACTTCCTCGATATGGCCCTCGACCACGCCGAGCTCGGTCTGCTGCGCAATGAAGAAGCGCGCGGAGTTGGAGCCGAGCAGCTTGGTCATAAAGGTCATAAAGGCGACGCCTGCCACAATGACCAGGCACATCCAAACGCTGTAGTACAGCATGATAAAGAACACCGTGACGATGACGATGGCCGTCATGAGCAGGTTGGGCAGCGACTGGCTGATCATCTGGCGCAGCGTGTCGATGTCGTTGGTGTAGTGGCTCATGATGTCGCCGCGCTGGTGCGTGTCGAAGTAGCGAATCGGCAGGTCCTGCATGCGGTTGAACATCTTCTCGCGCAGCTTCTCGAGCGAGCCCTGCGTGACGATGGCCATGGCGCGGTTCCAGAAGAGCGAAGACAGGATGCCGATGCCGTAGATGCAGGCGAGGGTGGTCACGAGCTGTGCGATCTTGGGCTGTGCGGTCGTCCAATCGCCCGACTGCCACGATTCGCTAATAATCTGCAGGGCGCTCTGAAGGAAGGTCGCGCCGATGGAGTTGATGATGGCGCAGAGTACCACGCCGACGACGACGAGGGGCAAAAGCACGGGGTAGAAGCCAAAGAGCGTCTTGATGAGGCGCGACATGGTGCCGCCCTTGCGGTTGAGCGCGCGCTCGGCGGTCGTTGCCTTACTCATGTGCCTCGCCTCCTTCCTGGGTCTGAGCTTGCGTTGCGGATGTCTCGGTGTCGGCCTCGACGGCCCCTTCGCCTTCGGAAGACATCTTGTTTTGCGAGGTGAAGGTCTCGCGGTAGATCTCGCTTGTCTTAAGCAGCTCGTCATGGTTGCCGATCTGCGCGATACGGCCACCCTCCATGACGATGATGCGGTCGGCGTCCTGCACGGAGCTAATGCGCTGGGCGATGATGAGCTTGGTCGTGTTGGGCAGATAGCTTGCCAACCCTGCGCGGATCTTGGCGTCGGTCTTGGTGTCGACAGCGCTGGTGGAGTCGTCCAGGATCAAGATCTTGGGGCGACGCAGCAGGGCACGCGCAATGCACAGGCGCTGCTTCTGACCGCCGGAAACATTGGAGCCGCCCTGCTCGATCCAGGTGTCGTAGCCCTTGGGGAAGCCGTCGACAAACTCATCGGCGCAGGCCAGATGCGCTGCCTCGCGGACTTCCTCGTCGGTGGCGTTCGGGTCGCCCCAACGCAGGTTCTCGGCAATCGTGCCGCTAAACAGCACGTTTTTCTGCAGCACCATGGCCACCTGGTGGCGCAGGGCGTCCAAGTCGTAGTCGCGTACATCCACGCCGCCCACGCGCACGGTACCCTCGGTGGTGTCGTACAGACGGGCGATGAGGTTTACAAGCGTGGACTTGGCCGAGCCGGTGCCGCCGATGATGCCGATGGCCTCGCCGCTCTTAATGTGCAGGTCGATATCGTCGAGCGCCTGGCGCTTCGCATGCGCGGAATACTTAAAGCTCACGTGGTCAAAGTCGATGGAACCGTCGGCAACCTCGAGCACGGGCTCGGCGGGATCGGCGATCGTGGGCTCGGCGGCTAGCACCTCGGTGATGCGGTGCGCCGATTCGTCGGCCATGGTCACCATGACAAAGATCATCGACAGCTGCATCAGGCTCATAAGGATCTGGAAGCCATAGGTAAAGATCGAGGAGAGCTGGCCCACGTCGAACAGGGTGCCCTGGCTCGTGATGATGAGCTTGGAGCCCAGGTAGATGATGACGACGAACGCTCCGTTGACGCAGATGTTCATCATGGGGTTGTTAAAGGCCAGCAGCTTCTCGGCGCGGGTGAAGTCCATTTGGACGTCGCGTGCGGCGGTCGCGAACTTCTCCTTCTCAAAGTCTTCGCGCACATAGCTCTTGACCACGCGCATGCCGGTGACGTTTTCCTCGACGGACTCGTTAAGGGCGTCGTACTTGTGGAACACGCGCGAGAAGATGGGACGCACCTTAAAGATGATAAAGAACAGCCCAAAGCCCAGCAGCGGAATGATGACCAGGTAGACCATGGCGACGCTGCCGCCCATGATAAATGCCATGGTAAAGGCGAAGATCAATACCAGCGGCGCGCGCACGGCGATACGGATGATCATCATAAAGGCCTGCTGCACGTTGTTGATATCGGTGGTCAGGCGCGTGACGAGCGAGGAGCTCGAGAACTCATCGATGTTGGCAAAGCTGAACGTCTGGATCTTGTAGAACAGGTCGTGACGCAGGTTCTTAGCGAAGCCGCAACTCGCATGGCTGCAGGTGACGCCGGCAGCGGCGCCAAAAGCAAGCGACGTCAGCGCGATGAGCACCAAAAAGCCCGCGGTGGGAAGCATCTCGGCTACGGTGGTGCCATCTTTGATGGCGTCGATCAGGTTGGCGGTGATAAATGGAATCAGCATCTCGCAGAGCACCTCGCCAAGCACGAGCAACGGCGTGGCAACGGTGACTTTTATATAGTCGCGGATGCTGCCCATGAGGGTTTTAATCATCCAGTTCCTCCCAGGTTACACGGATTTTCTCGAGCATTTCGGCGAGCTGCTCGCGCTCGTCGTGGGTGAGGGCACCAAAGGCCTGCTCTCTAAAGCGAATGCGGGCTGCCTGGTCGATGCGGGCGTTTTCCCGGCCGGTTTCGGTCAGGCGAATGGTGAGCTGCCGTCGATCCTTGGGGTTACGGCTGCGCTCGATGAGGCCGTTGAGCTCGAGTTTGGACAGGATCTCGGAAAGCGACCCCGGCTTGAGGTCAAAGTGCATGCCGAGTTCCTGCTGCGACATCTCGCCGCCGGGTTGCTTGGCCAGCAGGCAGATGATGGGCGCCTTGCCGGACACGCCTCCGCCATGAAAATGCATGTAATGGCCGCAAAACCCAAGCCCATTGAGGATTCGCTTGGCAAGCTTGTCTTCTGAGCTAACCGCTTCGGGTGCATCCGCCGGCTGTGACGGGTCGCCGCCGGGCTCGTGCGAACAAAGGTTAAGAGGTTCATCGCACATGAATTAGTGTTGCTCCTTTCTTTAGTTAGGTAGTGGAATTGTTTTGTGCCTAACCAATCTAGGAGCATGAGAAATGAATGTCAAGGTACCAAACTTATTGAGTTACGGCGTTTTGCCAAACGCCGTAACCGCTCGACGCTGCAAACGTTCCTAAGCGGCAATCTGGCGTTCAATCGTCGGGCATGGCCACAAGGCCTATGCCCTCCTCTTTCACGCCACCTTGCTCGCTTAGGAACGCTTTCGCTGTCCGTCCTCAATCTGCAGCGCTGCCTGGGTTGGCATTTGAGTGATCCGTGGGGGACGGAGGATAACGGATCATTTTGGGCTGCAGTGACACCCTTCCGAAGCTGCTTTGCCCAAAACTATGCCGGATTACTACGATGAATTCGAAATCTCAGACCTCGGCATTGTTTTTCGGAAAATCACAAGCTGTCTACCTGCGGTTTTGCTGGAGTGCAATTTGTTGTGGTTGGAGACTGGCGGTTTATCGTAGTAATCCGGCATAGTTTTGGAATGGTAGTAAATAGGTGGCAGCTACTGTGCCGCTACTGCCGTGATTTGCCTCCCATTTCCGAAACCTTTCCGCAACAATGCGCTCTTCGCGACCCTGGCGACCGCTCACAACGCCTCCTGCGCTACACTTAGTCGCACTGTGGCGCTGCTGCGCCGTGCCCGAACCAAGGGAGACCCTCATGAAGAATACTCAGCTGCTGCTGATTAACGATATGTGCGGCTACGGCAAGGTCGCGCTTTCCGCCATGCTGCCGGTGCTGTCGCATATGGGCTACCGCATCCACAACCTGCCGACGGCGCTGGTGTCCGATACGCTCAACTATCCCAAGTTCTACATCCACGACACCACAGAGTACGTGCGCCAGAGCCTCGCCATCTGGGAGGAGCTCGGCTTTGAGTTCGACGCCATCTCGACCGGCTTTATCGTGACCGAGGAAGAGACGCGCATCATTTCGGACTTCTGCCACCGTCGCGCGCAAAAGGGTACCAAGGTGTTCGTCGACCCCATCATGGGCGACAACGGCAAGCTCTACGCCGGCGTGCCCGAGTCCACGATCGGTCTCATGCGCAGCCTGCTCGAGTGCGCCGACTATGCGGTGCCAAACTATACCGAGGCGTGCCTGCTCACCGATACGCCCATTGCCGAGCAAATCACGCCCGATGAGGGCCGCGCTCTTGTGGATGCCGTGCGTGTCCTGGGCGCCAAGTCGGTGGTCATTACGAGCGCTGTGGTCGACGGTGCGAATGTCGTCATCGGTTACGACCATGTGGCGGGGGAGTACTTCACGATTCCCTTCGAGCTGATTCCGGTCTACTTTCCGGGCACGGGCGACACGTTCTCGGCGGTGCTTGCGGGCCGCGTTATGGCCGGTTGGAGCCTGCAGCGTGCGACGGCCGACGCCATGCGCGTGGTGGCCGAGCTTATCGAGCGCAATGCCGACCAGGAGGACAAGTCGGCCGGACTTCCCATCGAGGCGTGCCTGGACGTGATTGACCATGAGTAGCGCGGCCGAGAGCGGCTCCGCCGAGCCTTCGGGCGAGAACAAGCCGCTCGGCGCTCCGCGCGGCAAGCGTCCGCGTATCCGCATTAGCTGCGTAGACCAGCTGGGGACGTGCCGCTGCCATCATGGCCACAAGCCGGGCGACGTCTTCGACTTCGACCGCGATCGCGGCAAGATGTGCGCCATGGCCTGCCACGTGGGCTTTCCCTATATCGACATCCTGCGTTACGGCGGCACCGTGCCCGGCAACGAGCCCGGCACGGCAAAGTTCTGCTGCCCCGAGGTCGATACCCTCAATGTCTGGCTTGCCGAGATCGTTGACGAGTAGTCGAGCGCAATGTGTCAAAGGGACAGCCCCTTTGACACATTCGCCGGTGGTGCCCCTTCTTTTGCTTATAATCTCAAATCTCTGCATTTCATCCGATTTTAGGTTCTAAAAATCCTGCATTTCATCGATAATCAAGCATATAAAACTTTGCATTTAATTTGATGACACTGAGGGGAGAGCCTATGCTGCGCAGGAAAATAGCGGCAGAGCTGGAGCGTTGGCTGAAGTCTTCCGAGCAAAAGGCCTTGTTCATTACGGGTTCTCGCCAGATTGGCAAAAGCTATTCGATTCGCGCATTTGGCAAAGCCAACCATGCAACCTACATCGAGCTTAACCTCATGGAAAACCGCCAGGCAAAAGATGCTCTTCTCGAGGCGCGGGATGCCGATGATTTCATCAGCAGGGTGACGCTTCTTTCGGGAAAGTCGATTGCGCCAGGCAAAACGCTCGTGTTTATCGATGAGGTCCAAGAGGCCCCCGACATCATGACAATGGCAAAGTTCCTTGTTGAGGACGGGAGGTGCCGTTGGGCGTTTTCGGGGTCAATGCTCGGGACTCAGTTCAAGGGCGTCAGGTCCTATCCCGTGGGGTATGTTCACGAGCTTAGGATGTTCCCACTCGATTTTGAGGAGTTTTGCTGGGCAATCGGGGTGAGCGAGGGGGCTCGCCAAACGATACATGACGCGTGTATCAGCGAGAGGCCCGTTCCTGATTATATTCATGACGCGATGATGGCAAACTTCAGGACCTATACCGTTGTCGGCGGAATGCCGGAGGTCGTGCAACGTTTCCTTGACACGCAGGGCGACCTTGCCTCTGTTCGTCAGCTACAGTCAGAGCTCAACGAACAGTACCGGCGGGATATCTCCAAGTATGCAAGCGGGCGAGCCCTTCAGGTGCAGAGCATCTACGATCAGCTCCCTATTATGCTCGAGGGCGAAAACAAGCGCTTCGTGCTCAATTCCATTGACCCTAAGGCGCACTACGAGAAGTATCAGCGAGATTTTGTATGGCTTGTCGATGCCGGCGTTGCTCTCAAAGCCGATATCGTAACCGAGCCAAAATCGCCCCTGCTCAAGTCAGCACGACCATCGCAGTTCAAGCTATATCAATCGGATACGGGCATGTTGATGGCGCGCTACCCCGTTGGAGTCGCCCAAGCGGCGTATCTTGATAGCAAGGAGCCCAATCTGGGCGGCATTTACGAAAACGTGGTGGCCCAGCAGCTGGCCGCCCAAAATCGCCAGCTTTACTACTATCAGACAAAAAAGCGCGGTGAAGTGGACTTTGTGGTCGATGGACCGGATGGGACGGCTGTTCCGATCGAGGTTAAATCGGGCTCCTATTACCACGCGCACGCTGCGCTCGGTCATGTGCTTGATACGGCTGAATATGGCGTAAGGCTCGGGATTGTTTTCTCGAGAGGCAACGTTGAGCGCAACGGAGCGGTTCTCTATTTGCCGCTATATGCGACCTGGGCCCTTTCGGATGTTTTGGGCGACTCCTGTGCCGAGGGGATAAAGTTGGAGGTCAAGCCGGTCTAGGGCCAGTCCCTTTGTCACATTCATGAGCGTGGGCAATCTCCCGTTTAGAGCGCCGTTTCGCGCTCAAAGTGGGAGATTGTCCACGCTCAATTTATGCCGAGGGCGCGGTTAGCATGGTTCGTGCGCCCACGAACCTACAGCTGCTCGAGCATGGCGGTGCAGCCGGCGAGCACATCGCGGTAGGTGGCATCGAAATTGCCGGTGTACCAGGGATCGGCCACGTCGCCGGGGCGATCGGTCCAATCGAGCAAGCGCGTAATCTTGACGTCGGGGTCGTCGCCAAAAATGCGACGCAGGCCGCGCGCGTTCTCAGCATCCATATATACAATGTGGTCCCAGTCGCCATACTCCGCGCGACGCACCTGGCGGGCACGGTGCGCGACGACGGGAATCCCGACTTCGCGCAGCTTGGCGACCGTGCCATGATGCGGCGGGTTGCCAATCTCCTCGGTCGAGGTCGCAGCGGAATCGATGACAAATTCGCCCTCGCGCCCGGCGCGGCGCACCAACTCGGTAAACACCGACTCAGCCATCGTCGAGCGGCAGATGTTCCCATAGCAGATAAAAAGAATGCGTTGCACAGGGTTTCCTTTCTAGACAGGGCCGTACGGCCTGCAGTGGCGCCGTAACACAGCCCTTTCCAATGAAGCCAACTGCGCAGAGTGGGGGGATGACGCAGCTCACGCCCATCGTCTGATGTAAAGCGGGCAAAAACGTTTTCCACGAAGACAGGGGTGCTCAAGATTTCATGTATTCCAGATACATGAAATCATAGAATTTCGTGTACTTGAAATACACGAAATTGTAGAAAAGTGTGTATCTGAAGTACACGAAATTGCACTGCTGGAGCTTGCAGGCGGATAAACACTACTCGTATGGGACGGTTTTCACCGGTTGCTCGCCACCTTGGGCTATGTTCGCCCCTATGCCTGCATCCGGGGCTATGCTGATTGACGACGGCGCTCCCAGCGAGCCAACTTAATCGTCACCAGCGTGAGCGCCCAGGCCACAAGCGAGAACGCGGCGCCCACGGCGCCCACGTACGCAATGCCAACTCCGCTTACCACGGCGCCGCCCACTGCGGTGCCAAACGAGATGCCGACGTTAAACGCCATGGGCTCAACCGAACTTGCGAGTACCATCGACTTGGGGTGGCGGCTGCGTGCCACATCCATAAAGTGCGTGATGCACGACACCGAGAACAGGTACATGAGCATCGCCAGGCTAAAGACAAAGACCAGCGCGAGCGGCATGGTGCCGCCCACAGCAAACAGTCCGAGTAACGCTGCAGCCTGCAGCACAAACGTCACGAGTAGCGCCTTCATGCCAAAGCGCGCATCGATCCATCCGCCCAGGATGTTCGAGATCAGGCAGAACACGCCGTAGGCCATGAGCGTGGTACTGGCTTCGACCGTGCCCATGCCCAGCACCTGCTCAAGATAAGGCGTCACGTAGCCGTAGAAAACGTAGACCGACCCCACGCCAAACAAAAAGATGAGCATGCCGGTGATGATGCTCGGCTCGCGTAGCAGACCCGCCTGCTCGCGAAAGGTGGCGGGCACGTCGGTTTGCCCAGCGCGCGGCATAAACGCCACGAGCGCTCCGCAGATCAGAACGGCAAAGGCCAGCGTGCCGTACATGGCCACGTGCCAATCGAGCGTGTCGGCCACAAACTTGCCGATCGAAGTGACAAAGACCATTGCCACGGAAAACGCACCATATACCACCGAGATGGCAAGCGAAGTTTGCTGCGGAGACAGAAGCTCGGGGATGTACGTCACGCCCACGGCGAGCAGTGCGCCCGAGACGGAGCCCAGGATGATGCGCGAGATGAACAGCACCTGGAAGTTGGGCGCCAACGCCATGACCAGGTTGCCGAGCACAAAGACGATGCTGTAGCACACGAGCAGCTGGTAGCGGCGAAAACGCCCCGTGCTGAGCGCGAGCACCGGCGTCGAGATAGCGTAGATCAGTGCGAACACGCTAATAAGTTGGCCTGCGGTGGCAAGCGATACGCCGAGTTCCGTCGCCAAGTCACTTTCGATGCCGATGACCACGAACTCGGAGCAGCCGAGCGAAAAGCCTAACAACACGAGCAGCGCCAGGCAGAGCTTGGTGCGCGCGGGGGAGAGCGCGGCGGCGGTTGACTTACTTTTTGGCGTGGTTGCGGCGGTCAAGGTTGTCACTCCAATGTCGCATGAATAAGCGGGATTCAATCCCTGCAACTCTAACAGAATGTGACAAAGGGACAGTCTCTTTGTCACATTCGCGGCGTGGCTGCCGCCCAAACCGTCACAACATTCGGCGAAAATCTCGAAATCGAGGAAAAGCGTCGAATGTTGTGATGGTTTTCCTATCTGTGCCGGCGAGCCGCCGTGCCGTCTGGGGGTATAAGACTAGCGAGTGTTTATTTGCGAGGCCTAAGGGGCGCCCCGTATGGATATCGATAACTTTGAATGGTGGTATAGCGAGGGTGAGGCTCCGGACGAGGAGTGGGACGAGCCCACGTCGCGTGACGTGTCGAGCGACGAGGACGAGACCGGCAACGACGTCGCCGCCGACTCGGACGCCGCCCTCGACCCCGTTGAGCCCCTGACCTTCGAACAAGCTTGGGCCCAGGCCGAGGCAGACGAGGCCAAGGCCGACGCTACGGCCACGCTCGGCGAGCCAGCCGACATGTCGATCTCGCCGGCAAAGACCCCGCAGCCACGTCACACCATCGATCCCGACAGCACGGCATCCTTCAGTATTCTCGACGTGCCCTCGCAGGGTGCTCAGGCGCCCGCGCCCACACGTCGCCCCAATCTGTCTCGCGAGGAAGATGCAGGACGTCGCTCTCCGCTTGGCCCCATCCTTATCGCCTTCATGGCCGGCGTTATCGCCTGCTCGGTAATTGGAAACGTCTGGAGCCATGTTGAGCAACAGCGAAAAGACGCCGCCAAGGTCGAGATGTCTGTCGAGCAATCGCTCAGCCGCACGCGCTCGGTACATGTGTCGGTCGAGGTCAAGGACGGTGCGACGTGGGACACCGCGCGCGGCGACAGCCAAATGCTCATCCACATCGTAGGGCGCACGCTCAAAGGGCAGACAATTGACGAATACCAATACGTCAATTCCGAAGGTGACGGTATCGAGCTCAAGCCCGGCGACTACGAGCTCACCGTTGATGAACCGCCCGTCGCCACCGACGGCACGCGCTTCCGTGCCTCAAAGCGCATGGTCCCCGTGAGCTTTAACTCACAGGCGCCCGACACGGTCGACACCACACCGCAGGGCGGGTTCGACCTTTACGTGGATACCCAGTAGGCACTCGCCGCTCATTCCACTATGGCTACTCAATAATCGCCTGCCGCTTCTCCTTGCCGCCAAGAGTGGGACAATAGCCCTCGACACTATTGTTTACTTTTGGAGGAAGTAGCATGTCTACCGTCACTACCATCAAGCGCGGCGGCCTCACCGCGGCCATCGATTCCATGGGCGCCCAGCTCACGAGCCTTGCCCTCAACGGCAACGAGTATCTGTGGCAGGGCGACCCCGCCTTTTGGGGCAAGCATGCGCCCATCCTGTTCCCCATTGTGGGCTCGCTGCGCAACAACACGGCGACGTCTGCGGCTGGCACCTGCGAGATGCCGCGCCACGGCCTCGCGCGCATCGTCGAGCACAAGCTGGTCGAGGTTTCGGAGGACGGCTCCTCGGTAACGTACGAGATCACCGACACGCCCGAGTCGCTCAAGGCGTTCCCGTTCCACTTTAAGCTCAACATGACCTATACCTTGACCGGCGACGCCACCCTCACGCAGACCTTTGCCGTCACCAACACCGGCGACGTGGACCTGCCGTTCTCGGTGGGCGGCCACCCCGCATTTAACGTGCCCGCTCCCGGTGCCGAGGACGAGGCGTTCGAGGATTACGAGCTGGCATTTACCGAGGCTTGGACCAACGAGGCCCCCATCATCACGCCCGATGGCCTCATGACGTTCGAGGGTAGCTACAAGGCTCCCGATAACTCGGACGTGCTGCCCATCACGCACCGCAGCTTCGATAACGACGCCATCATGTTCACCGATACCCCGGGCTCCACGCTCACGCTGCGCGGCCGCAAGTCGGGCCACGGCGTCAAGATTGACTTTGAGGGCTTTAAGTACATCGGCGTGTGGTCTGCCGCCAACGACGCCCCGTTTGTGGCGCTCGAGCCCTGGACCGGTCACACCACCATGGACACCGAGGACGACGTCTTTGAGCACAAGGCCAACACCATTACGCTGGCGCCGGGCGAGACGGATGTTCGCAGCTTTAGCGTCACTTTGCTCTAGAGGTTCCGCCGTTCTGACGAACGGCGGACCGGTCGACGCTGCGCGCCGCCCAGGGCGACAATTTGTCATTCAAAAGGCAGGGCATGACCAGGAGGTCTATGTCTTGCCTTTTTCATGCCTAGTCGTTGGGGACGTTCTTGTTTGACTAGTC